>CADBPE010000027.1 GCA_902796475.1 uncultured Ruminococcus sp. | reverse complement strand
GTCCACCGGACTGTTTTTTTTTTTTTTTTTTTCGGAGCGCTTGTAGCTTAGGGATTTCGCGCTCTGCGGAGCGCGACCAGGGCGCCCCCCTGGACCTGCAAGCCTTTGAAAAGGCTTGAGCGAAACTTTTGTGTTTATCCCGTTCTTAGTTTCACGGATTCAGGTAAATTTTATGTCATTTTGCTTACAAAATACAAGTTTTTTAGGAAGGGGGTCCGGGGGAGAACCCTTTGTTCCTAACAAAGGGTTTCCCCCGATATGACTTGCAGCGCAAAATGGATTTGCCCTGCAATAACGTCTTGAAATCATTGCGAAATTATGCTATATTTTTTATGTCTGTAAGCAGCAGAATCTTTAAAAATATACAAGGAGATAGGCTCCTTTACTAACCTAAATATACTACAAGGAGAATCCAGTATGAAAAAACATAACAGGCTGCTGTGCAAAATATTGTCAGCAGCTCTGGCTCTGAGTGTTGTGGGCGGCGTGTCTGCGGCAGGTCCCGTAATAGGAATGACCGGAGCAAACCTTACGGCAAGCGCATGGAGCTTGCCGGTAGTAACAGTCGGAAATTATCAGTATGAGCTTTATAACGATACCAAAACAGCGGTAATGGTGGGATATACAGGCTCAAAAGATCTTTCATCATCAAATTTGACTCTGCCCTCTGTCGTTTATTCAAAGGACGTTGACAAAAAAGAGGCTGTCGGAGAAGGAATATACAGCTACAAGATCACCGGACTAAAAGCCGATATATTCAAGGGCTGTACCATCAAGCTGCTTACCCTGCCGCAAAATCTTGAATATATCAGCAACGGCTTTGCAGGCGCAAATATCGGCGGTTTTTATATCAACCCAAACAATCAGCACCTTAAAACCGACATCAGGATCCACGCCCTTTACAGCAAGGACGGCGCAAAGCTTTATGCCTATCCCTCGAATCAGCAGCTTTACAACACCGCTTACAAAGACTCTCTGGTCATAAACAATGATATCCAGTACATAGGCGCCGGAGCCTTTGCAAACTGTCAGCTCTCATCAGTCACCCTGCCCGAAAGCATTACTAAAATGGGCGGCAATGTGTTCAGCGGCTCAAAAATAACCTCGGTAACCTTTGAAGGCAGCTCTCCGGAATTCCAGTGGTCGGGCACGATCACAAAGGGTACGTTTGAGGGCGCTTCAAAGCTCAGCTATATAAACATCAAGGGCAAGGAAGGCAAATACGCTACGGACAGCTACGGCGTCATCTATAACACCGACAAGACCATTCTTTACTATTGTCCGGAGGGAAAAACTGCCGCCTTTACCCTGCCCGAAACGTGCAGCGCTATAAGAAGCTGCGCATTTTATAATTCAAAGTGCAACGGTCCTGTAATCTATGATCAAAAAATAAATATTATGAATGACGCCTTCAAAAACGTTTCCGATAGCTTCACGATATACGGACTAAAGGATTCATCAGTCTATAACTACGCAAAAGAAAACAAATACAATTTCAAAGAGATATTCAGCTACAATAAAAATGATGACGGAAGCACAGTCACCGTTACAGGCTACAACGGTCCTTACAGATCATTTACAATACCTGCCAAGCTCAACGGCATGACCGTTACCGCAATAGGCGAAGCAGCTTTCCGCAGCAGGACAGATATCACCTCTATAAATCTCCCATCCATGCTGACCACCATAGAAAAGAATGCTTTTATGAACTGCACAAATCTTTCTGCGGTAACGATACCGGGCACAGTTTCAAAGATCGGCGAATATGCCTTTTATAAAACAGCCATAACCAAGCTCAGTATACCCGCAGGCATGACAGCCGTAAACGATTACGCTTTCTACGGCTGCGATAAGCTCAGTTCACTGACAATCCACTCCAAAGCGACAGGCATCGGTAATTATTCATTTGCCCACTGCACCGCTTTAAGATCAGTCAGCATTCCGGACAGCGTTACCGAAATAAAAACCGGCGCATTCTACAACTGCACTTCACTGACAAATCTTTCTCTTGGAAACGGAATGCGTGTAATAAACTCATATTCATTTGAAAACGCCGGACTTACATCGCAGTTCATTCCACAAACGGTAACATTTATAGGCACCAAGGCTTTCGGCTACACCTATGCAAACAAAGAGCACAACCGCAACACTTCATTTACAAAGATAACCGGCTATCCCGGTTCGACTGCCGAAAAATACGCCAAGGAATCAGGCATTACGTTCAGCAGCCTGCTTGAATACAAAACAGAAGGCGACGGCGTTGTCATTACCAAATACAACGGCAGCGACACGACCATTGAAATTCCCGGATATATCAGCGGCAAGCCCGTCAAGGCAATAGGTCAGTCCGCATTCAGCGGAAACAAGACCCTGAAGAAGATCACAATTGCAGCACCGGTAAAGGAGATACGTTCGCAGGCATTTTATGGCATGACCGCTCTTGAATCGGTAACTCTGCCGGGCAGCCTTGACGATATAGGCGCTTATGCCTTTGCATACTGCGGCAAGCTCAATAACGTGTATCTTCATGGCGCTCCCGAAAAAATTTCCGACTTCGCTTTTCTTGACTGCGCAAGTCTGACCAATTTCAACTTCAAGGACGGCGTTAAGGTCATTTCCGCAGGCGTCTTTGCAAACACGGGCATTACAAACGTATCTCTGCCCATAACCGTTTCCTCCATAGGAAACAGCGCTTTCGGCTACAAATACAGCAGCTCTTCAAACACATATTCTCCCATGAGCAGCTTTACTCTTACGGGCTACGCCTACACCGCGGCAGAGTCCTATGCAGGCAGCAACTCCTTTATCACATTCATTCCCAAGTATGAGAATATTTCCAATATGTCAGAGATCGTTTCAGACACAGTAAACTGCGGTCAGGATATTATCATAAAAGCGGCTGCATCAGGCGGCAAGACTCCCTTCACCTACAAGGTCAGCTATGCTCCCAAGGGAACGACTGATAAAACAACAGTTTCCGATTTCAGCAGCCAGACAGAATACCGTTTCTGCATAAACGAGCCGGGCGCTTATGAGGTTTATGTACAGGCGCGTGACGCCAGAGGAATGTCCAGTACAAAGCTCTTTTATGTGACGGTGAAAGAATACAGCAAGCTTGTAAACAGATCCTCCATTTCAAAAAAGGAGATAATTTCGGGCGATAAAGTGACCATAAACTGCGCTGCCGAAGGCGGCACAACGCCCTATCAGTATGCTGTTCTTTACAAAAGAAGCTCTGTTTCAAATTATTCTGCGCTTCAGGGATACAGTTCAAACACAAGCGTAGTGTTCAAGCCGCAGACTGCCGAAAACTATAATGTGCTTGTCAAGGTAAAAGACGCAAACGGCAGGATATCCAAAAGAGCCTTTACCGTAAAGGTCTACAATAAGCTTTCCAATACTTCATCACTTTCCGCAAATACCGTAAAGAAGGGTCAGAAGGTAACCGTAAACTGCAGCGCTGCCGGAGGAAAGCCTTCCTATCTGTATTATGTAGGCTACAAGAAGATCACCTCAGCAGCCTACTCGACCGCACAGTATTACACAAGCAGCGCCATTGTAGACATAACGCCTGTCGCCGCTGTCAATTACAGCATTCTTGTAAAAGTAAAAGACAAAATGGGCAATATCAAAGAAAAGTCGTTCGTGATAAACGTCACAAAGTAAAAAGATAAAAGGTCAGTGATCCGCGCAAAAGCGTTTCACTGACCTTGAATTTTGTTTTCGCAGCCTCTTATTAACATCTCTGCGGCATTATCTGCATATAAAATAGCCGGGGATCACAACTATGGCAAAGAATATAAGACTTATCCCGGTGAAAACGAGAATGAACCTCTTGCCCTGACCGGGGTATTCCCTGACGTATATCCGGTAATTTATGACCGACGCAAGCGAGCCTATAAGACTGCACAGACCCGCCGTATCCAGACCGTAAAGCAGCGCTCCGGTATTTACTGCAAACGGGTACAGCACTATGCCCGCCGGAACATTTGAAATAAGCTGACTGAGAAGTATTCCCCACCAATATTCGTTGTGGGCAACGGCACCCTTCAAAAATCCCGAAATGCTCTCGTTTGAGGCAATTGATGACGAGAATATAAAAAAGCACAAAAACGTAAGAAGCAGAACGTAGTCCGTTTTTATAAGTATTTTCCTGTCAACTATGAACACCGCTATTGCAACTGCCGCCGCCACATACATCCACCATTCAGTGCGGCTCACTATGGTCACAAGCACCACTGCAAATATTATCAGATAGGCTATCCTGCGCTTTTTTCCCTCCCGTGTCCATTTGCCGGCAAAATCAGCATCCTTCAGCCTTGTTTTTTCCTTTACGTTTTTCCTGTACAGAAAAAGTATGAACACCACTAACAGTCCTGCCGACATTATCCATATCGGGAACATATATTTAACAAAGTCCCATGCCGAAATGCCGGATTTTCCGAAGATAAACAGGTTTTGCGGACTGCCGAAGGGCGTAAGCAGCGAGCCTCTTATAGCGGCGATGTTTTCCATTGTTATCACGGGCAGTATGTACTTTTCCTTATCCCCTGCCCTAAAAAGAATGATGGTAAGCGGCACAAAGATGATAAGAGAAATATCGTTTGTGACAAACATTGATGTGAAAAACACCGAGAACACCAGAAAGGCGGAAAGTCCCACCATTGAGCCTATCCTGCCCGCAAGACGAAGCAGCGGTCTGAAAATATTCTCTTTTTTGAAGCCCTCCAGAACTGTAAGCATCATAAAAAGAGTTCCAAGCGTTCTCCAGTCGATATACGAAAACAGCTCCATTGACGGCGGCGTAATGAACAGCGACACTATTGCCGCAAGAGCCGACACTGTGAGCATAAGCTCCTTTTTAAGATAACCGAGAATTTTTTTCATATCAGCATTCCCCATTTTTCGGTTCCTGTCCATAAATGAAAGCGCTTTGAGCGTGTCCGGCAAGCTGCAGATACGGACAGGAGCATTATTATATTCTTTGGTTTTATATAAATGCAGGGATTTGTCTGATTTTATTTGACAAGCTCCTGCGTTTTTTCTATAATATCTTTGTGCGCTGATAATGTTATTCAAAAAGCTTACACGGCGGAAAAGCTGCTGTATGAATAACAAATAATACAAGGAAGTGATGAAATTGTCTGACAAGAATGAGATCGAAACTCTGCCGGCAGAAAATACTGCGCAGAAGGAGAGCAGCACAAAGCTCTCTCAGAGTGAAACCGAACACCGCACCTTTCTTATGGTCAGCGAAAAGCTCAGAGAATATGAAAGAAAAAGACTGAGCTACCGTAAATACGGAACTCTCTTTATCATCTGTTCCGCATTGGTGTTCCTTGCCCTGATGTTCAGCCAGGACCTGAAGGTGCTGTTCCTTATATTGTGGATAGTTACAATTGTGTTCTGCGTGGCGCTTATGCTCAGAGCGGACTATATGTACGATATGTATTACCACATGATCCACTTTGAAGAGTCGCCCCAGCATGGGCATGAGGAGAAGGAGCAGGAAAACGATACGAAGGAGGAAAAATAATGGGAAAGATATTCCGGATATTCAGAAATGACCTGAAAACGATCTATATGAATATCATTGCTTTTATTGTCATTATAGGAATTACGATATTGCCGGCTCTTTATTCGTGGTTCAATATCGCATCAAACTGGGATCCGTATTCTGCTACGAGCGGCATACCGTTTGCGGTGTGCAATCTTGACAAGGGATACATCTACAAGTCTATCACCGTAGATGCAGGTCAGCAGATAGTTGACAGCCTTAAAGCCAACCCCAAAATGGGCTGGGATTTCGTGAGTGAGCAGGAGGCTCTTGACGGCGTGAACAGCGGCAAATACTATGCTGCGGTGGTCATTCCCGAAAGGTTCAGCGAAAACCTGTGCTCGCTTACCACCGGTGAATTTACTCAGTCCTCGCTTGATTATTATGTAAACGAGAAGAAAAACGCAATAGCCCCCAAGATAACCAACGCCGGCATAAGCGCCATCGAAAACGAAATGAAATCGGCTTATGTAAATACGGTGACAAATTTGCTGGCTACCATGCTGAATATTACAGCCGATGAGCTTGACGGACAGAAAAATCAGATCATTGACAAGATAAAAGGCTCGCTTGATGATATCGTCACGGATATAAACACCTTCGATTCTGGCATAGACGTATTTATTTCTACTCTTGAGCTGCTGAAAAATATGCTCAAAACAAACAAGGAGCTTCTTCCTGCCATTTCGGAGGCTCTTACAAAAACGGCAGCTGTCACGCCCGATATTAAAAATTCCATTGAATCCACAAGGGTGCTTTCTAAGAAGATAACCGACGCTATCGCCAATATAACTGAATCTCTGAAGCTTATGCAGTCTGATATGCACGACAGAGTGGACAATGCTCTTGCAAAGGTGAATACCGACGCCGCCTCTGCTGCCGATGAGCTTGAAAAGATAACAGATGTAAATCAGAAGATCATTTCCATCAGCAATTATCTTATCACCATGCTTGACAATGCACATGATTCTCTGGGAATAAATACCGATATTGTCAGCCGTCAGATAAAAGCCGCTGCCGAGCATCAGAAACAGCTCATGGACAAGCTGCTTGCAGCCGCCAATGATCTGCGCAGGGCAGGCTCTGTACCGGCTGAAACGGTAAAGGAAATAAGAGAGCTTTCATCTGCCGCCGGCAGTGAGTTTTCACAGATACAGGCGGCATTTTCCGGTGTGCGCGAAAGCATAAACAAAGCCGTTGACGGTGCGTACAGTGTCATTGAAAGCGCTTCCGATCTTTTGCAGACGGTAAACGGCGATCTGCCGGAGCTTAGAAAAGCTCTTGACAGCACCGTGGTCACGGTTGACAGTCTTATAAAGACCTTTAATGATGTAAAGAATACAATGAACTCCACAAAAACAAAGATCGAGTCACTTTCAGCCAAGGCTGCCGATCTTGAAAAGGACAGCGAGATAACCGATCTGCTGATGAAGATAGTCCATGACCCCGGTGCGCTGAGCGAATTTTTCTCTCAGCCGGTAAAGACCGAAACACACAGCATAGGTCATGTGGATAACTACGGTTCAGGAATGTCGCCGTTCTATACATCGCTGGGGATCTGGGTAGGCGGCGTTGTGCTTATCGCCATAGTGCGTGTTGAGCTTACCGAAAAACAGCGCAAAAAGCTGGGCGATCCCGGAGAAACACAGATGTATTTCGGCAGGTATCTTATCTTCTTTCTCTTGGCTCAGATACAGGCTCTTATCGTTTCGCTGGGCGATATTTTCTTCCTGAAAATACAGTGCAACGACATATTCCTTTTTGTGCTTGGCTGTATGATCTCGGCTTTCGTTTACTCTCTGATAATTTATTCGCTCACAATTACATTCAACGTCATAGGCAAGGCTCTGGCGGTCATCATACTGGTGCTTCAGGTTGCCGGTTCCGGCGGTACCTTCCCCATAGAAGTGCTGCCCGCTCCCTTCCAGGCAATGGCGCAGTTCCTGCCGTTCCGCTACGGAAACGACATTCTGCGCGAAGCAATAGCCGGTCCCGACATAGGCGCATACTGGCAGAATGTACTGATGCTCATGATCTATGTACCCTTTGCGCTGGTGCTTGGTCTGCTGCTCAGAAGACCCTGCATAAAGCTGATGCACTTCCTTGACAAGCGCATACATCAGAGCGAGCTTATAATATAACGATCTTTTCTCAGGCGTGATGATACTTTCATTAAGGAGCATCACGCCTGAAATTTTTCTGCGCAGAGCATATCCCCTGCTGCTTTTGATCTGTTCAAATCATAAGTTTTTCAGGAAAGGGTTTCCCCTTGCGTGACTTGCAGCGCAAAACCGATCTCGGTGCTTATGACACAATTTTGCTTGAACATGAGTTATAATGGTGATATAATATACATTAATTCTATAAACTTCATGATAAACCGCAAACGGAAGTGAAAACATAATGGAAGCAGAACAGAAAAGCAATATTTCTTATGTGTATATTCCTTTCTGTATCAGGAAGGGCAATATTCAGACGTTCAAAAACAGTTTTTCCCGATCCGGCAGATGGAAAAGCGAGGACGATGATCTGAAATATCTTTTCAGATTCGTTGCAAACAAAGTGGACGGCAGTGACAACAATAACCGCTGCTGGCATTACGGACTGCAAAATGATCCGCTGGGGATCATCGGAAAAACTCTGACCGGCAATTCCGGCTCGGACAGCATCATAGATCAATACTGGAGAGGAAAATTTCTGCTTACGATAGAGAGCATGGAGGTGTATATGTTCTCTACCTGCGTGGGAATGTTTGTCTTCTGCGTAACGCTGGGAACAGATGATACATGGGGCATCATAAATTCAAGATACAACCTTAAATATGTGTCAAAAACAGAATATATCCTTGCTGATGAGCCTGAAAAAAGCGATGGGCAGGCTCCCTTCACACTGATGGAACTGGCAAAAAAAGAAATGAGCATAGTATGCGGCGATCTTAAAACTGACTTTTTCTATTATGTATATAAGAACAGCTTAAGATATGAGACCGCCTTTATTCTAAGCTATATCTACAAAACAAGCGATGATGATTACAGCAGGGAAATGCACTATCTCAGAAAAAATCTCGGCATGAATTTCAATCTGACCGAAAAAGACAGATATGACGAAAAGGAGCTTCTGACCATCTCAGAAAATATCAGATGGGGAATTTCCGACCAGTCGGCGGTCTGCCTTGGAATACACCGTGACGGAGAGCAGTTTGTCGAAAATGTTCTGATAAATAATTTCTGTAACGGCTATAAATATATGTTCGTTTTCCTTTTGCACCAGAAATACACAATGTATTATTTTCTTACGCAGATAGACACCGAGCTGCGCAGCAGCCTGAATATGCTTACGGATTACCGCAGAAGGCTCAGCCTGTTCAAAACATATTTCATGTTCACGAGGATATCCGAAACGGTACAGTATCAGGCATTGTATGAAAAGGTGCAGGATGTGTTTGATCTTAACAGAATTTACAAGGATGTTGAAGAGCCGCTGAGTCTTATAGCGGACATGGTGCAGAAAAAAGACGAGGAAAGGCGCTTAAAAGAGGAAAAGCAAAAGGAAAAGGAAGATAAAAATGACGCAAAAAGAAATGACACTCTGAATATTCTGCTGACTATGATGACGCTGCTGACAATGTTTTCGGCAATGACAGACGCATTCGATCTGGGACAGAAATTTTATGAATTCTATAAAAGCTTCTGGGATCCGGAGAATGGTCCGGGGGTGTTCAATCTGCCGATAGTTCTGGATCTTATAGTGCTGATCGTATCGTTATATGTTATTTTTAATGCGTCAAGGATAATATTTGAACACGTCAATTCAAAAAGGAGAGCTAAAATGAAAGCTGAGGATATACTGTATACGGCGGTGTTTGTGGAAAATGATGCGCTTAATTATGCTGTTATGGGTATCGACCGGCATGTACTTGAAAATGACATAAAATTCAAGCATGTTACGGTGGAGTATAAACCTAAAAAAAATGTGTTCTCACAATTTTTGGGTGAGGACGTAGTCATAAGGATAGTCGGTTACGGCTGTGACGGCAAAAACGAGGGGCTGCAGGTAGAGCTTGATACGAAAAACGAAAAGCTTCAGAAAACGCTAAAAAAAATCGAAGTACCGCACATAACGCTGTCCATAAGCAGCGACAGCAAGGCAAAGTTTACTTCGCAGATCGATTTCACGAAAATAACGGAACCGATAGAAATAGAAGGCAAATTCGGAGTTATGACCAAAAACTCCGAACGCATCACAGAGTAATAACAGAACACCTGAATCCGTGAAACTCGAATAGAAAGAATACGGGAAAGCAAGATAAACAGAGCTATATAAAGCTAATGTTTATCACCAAATGGCTGCCTGCCGCCTCTCGGCGGCGGGCGGCTTTTAGACTGACTGTTAGCAGGGGACGCCCTCTTGCGCAGGGCGTCCCCTCTCAAAAAACAGTCCACCGGACTGTTTTTTGATTCACCCCTTGCGGAGCG
>CADBPE010000026.1 GCA_902796475.1 uncultured Ruminococcus sp. | reverse complement strand
GGAGTGCAGGCTCTGCACCGCGAAATCGGGAGTGCAGGCTCTGCACCGCGAAATCGGGAGTGCAGGCTCTGCACCGCGAAATCGGGGGCGCAGGCTCTGCACCGGCGGTATGATGAGGAGGGAAAAGTATGAGCAGAGCTGATGATTTTCTCGATAAGTATAAGGCCTTGGAGGAGGAGCTTTCGCAAAAGTACAATTATGACGAAAAAAGCGGCAGTCCGGTGATGCGCTTCATTACCGATAAGGAGGGCAAGCCCTTTCGTGAAAAGCTTAATATGTGCCGTGAGGTGAGGAATTTTCTTTCACATCATGCGGAAATAGACGGCGAACCGCTTGTTGAGCCTTCTGAGGGCATGATACGATTTCTGGATGAGGTGACGGAGTATGTTTGCAGACCGCCTCTTGCTATTTCCTATTCCACGCTCTTTGCGGATATTTTAAAGGCAGGCTCCAAAAACAAGGTCATGACCGTTATGAAAAAGATGCAGAAACAGGGCTTTTCTCATGTGCCGGTCATAGACAACGGCATTCTTACGGGCGTTTTCAGCATAGGAACGTTTTTCAGCTACGCTTTGCGGCATGGTATGGGCGTTCTGAATGAGGATATGCTTATCGAGGACTTTATGGAGCTGCTGCCGCCGGATAAGCACGAAAGCGAGAGGTTTGTTTTTCTGCCCCGCACTGCGACATTATTTGAAGCAAAAAACGAATTTGAGAACCGCGCAGGACGCAGCAAGCGTCTGGCGGTGATATTCATTACGGACAACGGCTCGATCAGCGGCAGGATCCTCGGTATGCTGACGCCCTGGGATGTTGTGAACGAAAGATAGGTGAGTCTATGAGCGATAAAAAAAAGGTGCTTGCAGCTATGAGCGGCGGTGTGGACAGCTCTGTGGCTGCGGCTCTTCTCCTTGAGGATTACGAGGTCACAGGCGCTACCATGAAGCTCTTTGCAAATGAAGATATTGAGCTTAGCCGGGATAAGACCTGCTGCTCTCTTGATGATGTTGAAGATGCGCGGTTCGTTGCTCACAAGCTGGGTTTCAGACATTATGTATTTCAGTTTGGCGAACGTTTCAGGGAGTGCGTGATGGAGCGCTTCAGCAATGCTTACATAAACGGTCTTACGCCTAATCCATGTATAGACTGTAACCGCTTCTTAAAGTTTGACGCCCTTCTTAAAAGGGCGCAGGTGCTTGGACAGGATTACATCGCCACCGGGCATTATGTGCGCCGCCGCTTTGATGAAGAGAGCGGACGTTTTCAGCTTCTTACCGGAAAGGATCCGGCAAAGGATCAGAGCTATGTTCTGTACGGTCTTACTCAGGAGCAGCTTGCCCACACGCTTTTTCCTGTCGGTGAGCTGACAAAGGCGGAAACTCGTGAGATCGCCGCCCGGCTTGGTCTGATAAACGCTGCAAAGCCGGACAGTCAGGATATATGCTTTGTGCCTGACGGCGATTATGCCGCTTTTATTGAGTCGTTCACGGGCAGAAGCTTCCCCAAGGGCAGGTTTATCGACAGTCAGGGAAATTATCTGGGTGAGCACAGCGGCATAATACGCTACACCATAGGTCAGCGCAAGGGACTGGGGATAGCTCTTGGCAAGCCCGCCTATGTTTTATCAAAGGACATAGCCGCAAATACGGTAACTCTTGGCAGCAATGAGGAGCTTTTTTCCGATACTGTATTTGCCGATGATGTGAACTGGCTTTCAGTGCTGAATCCGGGAGAGCCGCTTCGCGCGCAAGCCAAGGTGCGTTATAATATGAAGGCTCAGCCCTGTACTGTCTTCCCGCTTTCGGAAGCTGAGATAAAGGTAGTTTTCGATTCACCGCAGCGGGCAATAACGCCGGGGCAGGCGCTGGTGTGTTACAGCGGAGAACTGCTTCTTTGCGGCGGTACGATAACAGCCAAAAATCCCACCAAAAAGCCAAACATAAAAGTTTAGGCGCAGAGCCTGCGCTCCCGAATTCGCGATATCAGAAAAACAAACCAAAACTACACTGCTCGCGGTTGGAAGGCAGTAGTAACCGCTATGCGTTTATTTCCGCTTGGGTAAACTAACAACGCGAACAAGGGTGCGACAGCTTGCCGCCCGACAGGCGAGGGTGGAACCGTCCAAGATTTATTCTTTGAGTAACGATTAACTGGTACAACAATATTAAATGAAAGGCGGAAGATATATGAAGAAAAAGACAGCTTTTCTTATAGCCGTGTTGATAGCAGTGTCCGGTCTTGCGGGCTGTGCCGGCAAGGGGAACGATCAGAACAGCAATGCGGCTCCGGCGGCGTCCGTGATCGGGGCGGAGTCGGTCAATGAAAGCTCAGGGGTGTCCGAAACAGCATCTGAAAGCAGCAAAGACCTTGACGAAAGTTCAGACGATAAGGCGGGAACGTCCTCCGACAGCAAGCCGGTATCCTCTGCGGCGTCAGATGGAATGAGTTCGGCTGCGCAGTCATCTGCGGAAAGCTCAAAGGAAGCTTCAAAGGAAACTTCAAAAAAGCAGGAGTCCGGAGGAGAGGAGAACCCGAAAGCTCCGGAACCGTCAAAGCCTGCTGAGGAAAGCTCAAAAGTACAGGAAAGCTCAAAAGTACAGGAAAGTTCAACTGTACAGGAAAGCTCACAGCAGCCGCAGACCTCACAGACATCAGAACCGGAGGAAAAGAGCGAGCCGGAGCCTGAGCCTTCAAAGCCTGAGCCTGTCACGCCCGTTGATCCCGCAGGGGATAACGATATAGGCGGAATGGAGCTTTATAACGAGCTTTTCCGGATAGAAAACAAGGTAAGCGTGGAGATCTCTATGGACAAGAGCGAGATCGACAAGCTGCAGGCTGATTACCTTAAATATACCGGCAGAAATGAAGCTACAAAGTCGGAGATATACCGTAAGGCTGATCTGACTGTAAAGGTCGGCTCAAAGAGCTATACTATCGACGAGGTGGGCATACGCATGAAGGGCAATCAGTCGCTTGAGCCTTTCTATGCGCAGAACGGAACGCCTAATATATGCAGCTTCAAGCTCAGCTTTGACGAGACCTTTGACGACAAGGACGAATACGGCTCATCCGCAAAGACATGGACTGACGATAAAGCCCGCAAAGCCCGCAAAAAGCGTACATTCGCTACCCTTAACGAGATGGACATTAAGTGGAATATATGCTATGACAACACTAATATAAGGGAAATCTATGCCACAAAGCTGTTTGAGTCTGCAAATGTGCTGGTGCAGAAGATAGGACTTTCGCAGCTCAGTATTAATGGCAATAACTACGGTCTTGTAAAAATATATGAGCCGATAGACAAGAATTTTCTTGAAAAGCGGCTGCCGGAGTCTGCTCTGGGCGGCGACCTCTACAAGTGTATGTGGTCTGACTGCAATAATAACGGCGGTCATACCGGACGCTGGAGGGGTTCTACATATAAAACCGACAACTGCTATGGCGTACAGGATAATTCCAAGGGTATAAAGTTCAATTTCAATCTGAAAACCAACAAGAAAACCTCCGGCAACGAGTCGCTGAAGAATTTCCTGAGCGTTATAAACAAGACGAATCTCAGCAAGGCAGAGCTGGAGAAGGTACTGGATGTGGATTATTACGCTGCATTTATGGCGGCTTCCTACTTTGCCGGAGATCCTGACGACATACGCAACAATTATAACAATCATTATCTGTATTTCCGCAAGGATAACGGCAAGGCTATATTTATTGTTTATGACAATGACCGTACACTGGGTATCACATACGGTCTGAACAAGAACTGCGCAACAAGGAATCCGTATTCGAGCTATGCTGCTACTCAGAACTCTCAGGAAAACCCGCTTATCCGGAAAACCGTTACGCACGATACTACTGCCGAGCTTTCGTATATAAGGGACAAGTATGCTTCTGAGCTTAAAAAGCTCTCACAGACAGAGATGCTTGTCAGCGACGCCGATTTCAATAAGATGTACAACACCGCCAAGAGCAACTATGAGGGTATCATTACGCCTTATATAAGGTTTGCAAATCAGGAGGAGGCCTTCAAATTCAGTCTGACCGGCAACAAAAACGGCGGTGACAAGGATAATATGTCCTTTGAACAGTTCCGTTCCCAGATAATGGAAACATACAGCTCCGCAAAGCCCTGAATATAATATTTATTCATATGAGAGGGACTGCCGCAAAATTATTTGTTTTGCGGCGGTCCTTTTTTGCTCAAAAAAACACATAGAAATGCGCCGGAATATCAGTAAAAATAAGAGATTTGTAACAAAAAGTGTCGAATGGTGTCAAAGCAGTAATCTTTGATATAAATAGTACCATGTAATTTGTAAAAATGTTGAGCTTTTATATGACATTTGACAGTCAGGATCATTTTGCGTCGGAAAATGCGGTAAATAAGCCTTTTATTTGAGAAAAAACATAAAAATAAAGTTAAAAAATCGCTTGTTTTGTGACTGATATTCAATAATCCGGCGCCTTTTTTAATGTTTTTTACAGGCAGTGACCATAAAATGCCAATATGTAAAACTCAGCCTGTAATCAGTGCTTTGCGATTTTTATAGCGCTGAAAGTGAATCAAAACACACGAAAACAGCCTTGAAAACTATTTGTAACAAGTTTGTAATCAAAAGTTTTTACGTATTGCACATAAAATAAAGCTGATAATTCTTTATAAGAAAATAAAAACCGTTAAATGTGCAATTAAAATTCTCTAAAACTGACAATGGTTGGTAATTATCTGTCAAGTTGCACAAAAATGTACGGGCTGTTTGTTTGACAATCACGAATAAATGGTTTATAATAGCACCATCAACTAAAAACCACCCGCTAAACCGAAAGGTTACAAACAATTTACAGCGGGTCAGTCGAAGGAGATAATGATAATGAAAACACAGAAGAACAACCACAGCGCAGGCTTCAAGAAAGCAATGGCAATAGTTCTTATGGGAGCTGTATGTCTGACTGCGGCCGTATCTGTCGGCTCATTAACTAAAAAGGTAACCGTAACAGACGGAAACGAAAAAATGACGATCGACACGATCAATCCTGATACAGACGCGATCCTTTCCAAGACCGGCGTGGAGCTTGGTCAGAATGACAAGCTTGTCCGCACAGAGGACGAGAGCAGCGGCGTTAATATATCTATCATCAGAGCTTTTGATGTTGAGTCATCTGTTGACAGCAAGGCTGCTGTTGATGAGAACTCGGTTGCTGATTCACTTCTTTCAGCAGGTCTGACACTCAGCGAGAACGATTCCTTCTCACTTGCACAGGCTCTTGAGTCAAACGGCGGTGAGACAGAGATCAAGCTTGCACGTTTACAGATCACAGTTAATGTAAGAGGCGAGGAAGTTACAAAGTTCGTTCCCGCAGGCTCCGTAAAGAGCGCTCTTGAATTCCTTGATATCGAGATAGGCAATAATGACCTTATTGATACGGACATTAACGCAAATGTAAGGGAAGGCATGAAGATCGAGATCAAGAATGTTGAGGTCAAGACAGTTACCAAGACTGAGACGATCGATTACAGCACTACTTACAAGGATACAGACGAGCTCTATGAGGGCGAATATGAAACAGAGGTTTACGGCGTTGAAGGCGAGCGTACTATCGTTACCAAGGACAAGTATGTAAACGGCGAACTCGTTTCCAGCGAGGAGATAAGCAATGAGATCACCAAGGAGCCTGTTGATGCGGTCATCCTCAGCGGCACCAAGGAAGAGGCAAAGATCACATACGAGTATACATATCCCGGTTCAGGTCACCTTACAAACATGAGCGGTATCTACTATGGCCCCTCAGGTCTTGAGACCTACTACAACCTGCCGATGGAAGGCGTTGTAGGCGTAATGAGAAACCTTGGCTATGATGCTGATGAATATCCTTACTGGGTAAGAGATGACGGCTGCAAGATGCTCGGCAACTACATAATGGTCGCTGCTGATTACAGCATCAGACCCAGAGGAACTATCGTTCCCACATCACTGGGCGCAGGCATCGTTTGCGATACAGGCGGATTCATTTACAACAATCCTACTCAGCTTGATATTGCCACAGCATGGTAACAGGCTGACAAAGCATTGACCAATAGCGGACATCTTAGGGTGTCCGCTGTTTTTTTGAGAGAACGGCTCATTCAAAAAAACTCAGGATTTGTTTACTTATACTTGCATTTTCCGACAATAACAAGTATAATAATTATGTAATATTCTGAATATTGGCTGCAAAGTCGGAAGGAGTGTTTTCCATAATGCTGCTTGCTGTAATATCTGCGGCGGTCTGTCTGGCCGTTGCTACATTGATGTACACCCCCAAAATGAGGACCTTCAGGTTTTACAGGTCTTTTGCGCTCATCTTTTTGTTTGAGGGAATATGGCTGTTAGTGGATTATATAGTCAGGCAGATTTCCCCCGACAACACTTTTATGATGGTCATTCATTATTGCGGACTCATCGTGCTTGGAGCCGTTTTCATACTCAGGATACTTTTTGAATCCAACGATAAGATCAACGATAAGATCAAGGATAAGATCAAAAAGAAAAAAGAATAAAGGAGAAGTTCAAATGGGATATATCTATTCAGTGCTTTGGTTTCTGACCGCCGTTTTGCTGGTGATCAGATTCAGAAAGGAAAGCGCCGCAATATATGTTCTGTCTGTCTATTTTGTATTTCTTGGATTCTGGTGGCTTGCTGATGAAATGGCGCTGCCGGATATGCTGGCAGGCAGCTTCGGATGGATCCTCAGAATAGTTTCCGCAGCAGCGCTTATAGTGACGCTTATCGTATACCATATAGATAAGTCTATAAAGGAAAAGAGATCGGAAGCAAAGGAGCGGGCTCAGGAAGCCCACGCTGCCGCAGACGGTCAATAAAACTGCACACTGAAAACAAACCGGCGTTCCGTGTTATATTGCGGAACGCCGGACTTTTTGCGCTTTATCAGGAACGGCCGGAGCTTTTTGGAGGGTCGGAGCTTTCACGGGAAAGCAGCTTTTCACATTCGCTTAATGCGAGAGGCGCAAGCGAAAGAAGTATCACAATGAGCCACTGAACAGTCGTGAGCGGCGATGTGCGGAATATCGGAGTGAGTATCGGCAGCGATATTACGGAGATCTGCATAATGCAGCCGATGATGAAGGCGCCGACTAATTTCAGATTATTGAAAATTCCCGTCCTGAACAGGGAATGTTCACTTTTCAGGTCGAAGGCGTGTACAAGCTGACTAAGACTCAGAACAGCAAAGGTCATTGTGCGGCCTATAACAGGCTCGGAGCCGGTATCAAAGAAGATCCTGCCTATTGTAAATGCCAAAAACGCAAGCGCGCCTATAAGACAGCCCTCGACAAGCATGCTTATTGTCATGCGTTTGCTGAATATGCCTTTCCGGGCGTCAACAGGCGGCTTTTCCATTATATCGTCCTCGACCGGTTCGACTCCGAGAGCAAGAGCCGGCATGGAATCCGTGACCAGATTTACCCATAAAAGCTGCAGCGCAAGCAGCGGCGTGGGCAGCTTCAAAAGAAAAGCGCAAAGCACTGTGAGTATTTCGCCGATATTGCATGCCAGAAGAAAGTGTATGACCCTTCGGATATTTGAGAAAATACCGCGTCCCTGTTCAACTGCCTCAACAATGGTAGAAAAATTGTCGTCTGTCAGTACCATGTCTGCGGCGCCCTTTGCGGCGTCGGTACCTGAAATGCCCATTGCGCAGCCGATGTCGGAGCAGCGAAGGGCGGGGGCGTCGTTCACGCCGTCACCGGTCATAGCGACAACCGCTCCGCCTGCCTGATAAGCCTTTACGATCCTCACCTTATGCTCAGGAGAAACACGGGCAAACACGGAACAGCTCCATACACGCTTTTCAAGCTCCTTCTGGGTAAGCTTGTCCAGTTCGGCGCCTGTCATGGCTCGGCTGCCCTTTGAGCATATACCCAGTTCTGCGCCAATAGCAGCGGCTGTCATAACGTGGTCGCCGGTTATCATCACAGGACGTATGCCGGCTTTTTTACAAGCGGCTACGGCGGCCTTTGCCTGAGGTCTGGGCGGGTCGGTCATGCCGATAAGACCGCAGAATATCAGATCCTTTTCGGCTTCGGCATCGTTTTTGGGCATGGAGGGGTTGTCTTTGAAGGCAACGGCGATCACCCTCATGGCTTTGGAGGCAAGCTCCTCGTTCTTGGCAAGTATTCTTTTTCTGCTTTCGGGTGACAGGGGAGAGGTGCCGGAGGAATTCTGCATTTTGCTGCAAAGAGCGAGAAGGATATCCGGAGCGCCTTTTGAAATAATACGATAGCCGCCTGTCGGAAGTGAATGAACGGTGACCATGCGCTTGCGCTTTGAATCGAAGGGTATCTCTCGCACCTGTCTGAAACGGCTTTCAAGGCTGCTTTTTATCTGACCGGCTTCTGCGGCTGCGTTAAGGATAGCCTTTTCGGTGGGAGAGCCGGAAACGGAGTATCCGCCGGCTTCCCTGCTTATGCTTCCGGTACAGCACAGGGCGGCAAGAGAAAGTATCCTCTGTCCCTGAGCCGAGTGGGCGCTTACATCGGAGCTTGGGTCGGATATATTGGCAACGGTCATTTTGTTCTGGGTAAGGGTGCCGGTCTTGTCCGAGCAGATAACATTTGTGCAGCCGAGTGTCTCAACGGCGGGCAGGTGACGCACGATAGCCCGGTGAAGCGCCATTTTTCTCACGCCGAGAGCCAGCACGATGGTCACAACTGCCGGCAGTCCTTCCGGAATTGCGGCTACGGCAAGACTTATGGAGATCATAAACATTTCAAGCGGAGGGATATTCTGAAGCATGCCAAGCAGGAAGATGAACCCGCATACGGCAAGGGCGGCTATGCCCAGTATCCTGCCGGTTTTGGAGAGACTTTTCTGTAAGGGTGTGGCGGGACTTTCTTCACTGTCGATCATTTCGGCTATTTTGCCCACACGGGTGTTCATTCCGGTTTCGGTGACTACCGCTGTACCGTGTCCGGAGGAAACTATGGTTGACGAATATACCATGTTCGCTCTGTCGCCCAGAGGAATGTTCTCACTCAGAACTATGTCGTGGCTTTTGTCGGCAGGCACCGACTCTCCTGTAAGGGACGATTCCTCTATGCTCAGAGCGGTGCTGTCGATGAGCCGGGCGTCCGCAGGCACAAGATCGCCGGTGTTTATCACGATAATATCTCCCGGCACAACATCGGAGGATGGGACAGTCGCTCCTCTGCCGCCTCTTATCACCCTTGCATGAGGCGATGACAGCTTTTTCAGGGCGTCTATCGCGCTTTCTGCGCGGCATTCCTGAACGGTGCCCACAACTGCATTCAGTACAACTATGAGCAGTATCATTATCGGGTCGGTAAAATCCTCGCCGCTTATGCAGGCTGTCACAAAGGATATGCCCGCAGCGGCTAAAAGTATCAGCACCATGAAGTCTGCAAACTGGGACAGGAATTTGTATATGATCCCATGCTTTTTCTTTTGACCGAGTATGTTTTTGCCGTATTTTTCAAGTCTGTCGGCGGCTGCTTTTTCAGACAGACCGTTTTTTACATCTGTGCCGAGTCTTTGCGCACATTCTCTGCCGGTAATGCTGTGCCATTCCAATGCTGTTCACTCTCCATTTTGATTTGTTTTAATATATATAAGCGCCCGGCGGATTTTATGACCGGAGCATTTTCTCACCGCCCGCAGCTTTGCGGCATAGTATGTTACGGGAGTTGAGAAAATGGAGATAATGGGAATAATACTGCTTTCTGCGGCGCTTAGCATAGACGCTTTCAATATAGGCATATCCTGCGGACTTGGCGGTGTGAGGATAGGCAGGGTACCGAGATTGGTGATCCTGGCGGTGTCTATGGCAGTTACGGGAGCCGCGGTGCTTGCAGGAGAGCTGCTTCGGGGCGCAGTGCCGCCCTTTGCCGGAAAACTAGCCGGCGCTGCGCTGATGATCTGCCTGGGAATATATATGTCTGCCGGAGCCGTAAAAAAAGCCTTGAAAAGACATGCGGGCGGCAGGAAGGAAATTTCATGCAGCCGGCGTTCCGAACACAGCATGATAACGGATACCGTAAAGATGATAGGCGATGCGGACGGGTGCGATACAGACGGCTCGAAGACAATAGACTGCCGTGAAGCGGTGATGATCGGGGCGGCGCTTTCGGCGGATTCGTTTGCGGCGGGACTTGGCGCGGGGATATGCGCAGGAGAGGCGCTGTTCATTCCGCTGCTGTGCGGGATATTCCAGATGGTCTTTCTTTGGACAGGCGAAAAGCTTGCGGGAACGGTAAGACGCATAGGCAAAGTAAAGCCGGAGATATTCGGACTTGCCGCCGGAGGGATACTTGTCATCACTGCGATAATAAGGCTTGTGCTGTAAACAGCAGATGATATCAGGGCTCCGGCGTGCGTCAGCTCTCCGGAGCCTGTTGACGCTATTCAGACCATTTTAAATGCAGGCAAGATAAATACATGGGATCAGGTTCATCGTATCGTGCAAAGACCTTACAAAACTCTTTTAGCCATCGGATAGTCGCTCTATGATGTTTCTCGCTTTATAAAGTTCAATGTCATATTTCCAATGATCCAAGCGGTTTTTCTTTGTGGAACAACAGATTCTGCATGATTTTTTCACGCTGATTTTTGAAATTGTGTAACATTGCAGAACAGAATCGTACTATAATTATAGTAAGCGCTAATTAAAAGCGTGATGCGAAAAAAAGTTGAGTCAGTGCTTATTGATACTTATAAAAATGACAATGAACTGTTGAGATCCGACGAATGCTGCGCTATTATTATATCAGCGGCGGAGTATGTTGGACTTTTTGTGCTGCCAAAAAACGGAAAGTCCGGAATGTTTGACGCCATAGGCACGGATGCGTGCAAAATAAAAAATATTAAGAAAGAGGGTCGTTATTATGTCAAGTAGATCCAAAAAGGTCGCTGCTCTTATTCTTACTGCAATGATGGCTGTTGCTGCTCTTGCAGGATGCGCCGGCTCTGACAGCAAGTCCAGTTCAACGAGCACTCCCGCTCCTGCCGCATCAAATACAGCTTCGACAACTGAAGCCAAAGCTGTTGATCTCAGCGATGCAGAAACAGTAACATTCATCAAAGGCAAGCTCAAGGAAGAGACTAAGGACGGCAAGATCGAACTCGTACTCTGGTGCTCAGGCGATGACCTCGCATTTGAGAAGACGCTCGTTAAAGAGTTCAAGGAGAAGTTTGAGGGCGACGGCATTGAGATCAATATCAGGACCGCCACAAAGGGTGAGGACGAAGCAGGCGGCGCTGTCATCGAGAACGCTAAGAAGGGCGGCGACGTATTCAGCTTTGCTGACGACCAGCTGACTGCTCTCCGGCAGAACGGCGCTATCGCTGCCGTTGATAAGTACTATGAGATAAGCGTTAAGGACGAGAACAGCGAAGAGTCTGTCACCGTAAGCTCACTGGGCGGCAAGCTCTGCGCTTTCCCGAAGACATCGGATAACGGCTGCATCATGTACTATGACAAGAGAGTGTTTGACGAATCTGACCTCGAGAGCATGGATAAGATGATCGGGAAGGCTAAGGCTGCCGGCAAGAACGTATATTTCAATATGGGCAACGCATGGTACAGCACAGGCTTCTTCTTCACCGCAGGCTGCACTATCAGGTATGAGAACAAGATCCAGACGGCTGCGCTCGGCACACCTGAGGGTCTCTCAGCTGCCAAGGCTATGGCTCACATCTGTGAGAGTCAGGATAACGGATTCCTCGGCTCACCTATATGGAGCGGTGAATACGTTTCCGCATCAGATGGCTTCAAGTTTGGCAAGCTTGCAGCAGCCGTTACAGGTACATGGGATGGCCCTGCGATAAGGAAGGCGATCGGCGAAGAGAATACCGGCGCCTGCAAGCTTCCGACAGTTCTTATGGACGGTGAGCAGAAGCAGCTCCACTCATTCGGCGGCTACAAGCTCATCGGTGTAAACGCATATTCAGAGTATCCCTTTGCAGCTCAGACACTTGCATACTTCCTCAGCAGCAAGGATTCACAGCTCAGGAGATACGAGAACAGGGGCCTTATTCCTACCAACAAGGAAGCAGCTTCTGACGAAAAGGCAAAGAACGATCCCGCATTCAAGGCTATCGAAGACCAGAGACCCTATTCACATCCGCAGGGCGCATCTGTTGGCGCTGTATACTGGGCTTCGGGCGTTGGCACCATCGGCGGGGATCTCGCTGCAGCTAAGGGAAAGATCAGCGATGACGACCTGATGGCTAAGCTTAAGGGTGTTGAGGCTAACTGCAGGCAGGCCTGATCTGACTGAATGCATTTTGCGGTTCCGGAAAGATAACGGCAGAAAAAATCAGCTTAAATCAGCTTTATATGCTCCTGAGAAGTCTGAAAAATTTTCAATTATTTTTACGATTATTGCACAAAATAATATGTGAAATCTTATACATAAGAATGAAATTGTTTTGCTCCGGATCCTTTGTGTATTTTGCCATGATTTTTTCGGAGTTTTTGAAAAAATGTTCTGTACGGGAATAATTTTTGCTTTATTTTTGATCGCCTAAAGGTAAAATAAATAAAGTTGTAAATCGTATACCGTCAAAATGCACAAAAGCAAAATGTATATTATTACCAAAAAATAGCTGATGAAATGTAACATCTGACAAAATGGCAAAATCGTGTTGTGGTATAATATAAAAAGTTGAGTTGATATTTATTGATATTGATAAAAATGACAATGAACTGTTGAAATCCGACGAATGCTGTGCTATTATTATATCAGCGGCGGAGTATGTTGGACTTTTGTGCTGCCAAAAAACGGAAAGTCCGGAACGTTTGACGCCATAGGCACGGATGTGTGCAAAATAAAAAATTTTAAGAAAGAGGGTCATTATTATGGCAAGTAAATCCAAAAAGGTTGTTGCTCTTATTCTCACTGCGATGATGGCTGTTACTGCTCTTGCAGGATGCACCGGTTCTGACAGCGAGCCCGGTTCTCCCACAACACCTACAACTACCTCTAAGGCTTCCACAACCCAGCAGGAAGCAAAGGCAATTGATTTCAGCGATCCTGAAACAGCCAGCTTTATCCAGGGCAAGATCAAGGAAGAGGCTAAGGACGGCAAGATCGAACTCGTACTCTGGTGCTCAGGCGATGACCTCGCATTTGAGAAGACACTCGTTAAGGAGTTCAAGGAGAAGTTCGAGGGCGACGGCCTTGAGATCAAGATCAAGACCACCACAAAGGGTGAAGATGAAGCAGGCAACGCTATCATCGAGAACGCTAAGAAGGGCGGCGACGTATTCAGCTTTGCTGACGACCAGCTGACTGCTCTCCAGCAGAACGGCGCTATCGCTTCCGTTGCTAAGTACTATGAGACAAACGTTAAGGACGAGAACAGCGAAGAGGCTATCACCGTAAGCTCACTGGGCGACAAGCTCTACGCTTTCCCGAAGACCTCCGATAACGGTTACTTCATGTACTATGACAAGAGAGTATTTGATGAGGCTGACCTCGAGAGCATGGATAAGATGATCGAGAAGGCTAAGGCTGCAGGCAAGAACGTATACTTCAACATGGGTAACGCTTGGTACAGCACAGGCTTCTTCTTCACCGCAGGCTGCACCATCAAGTATGAGAACAAGGTCCAGACAGCTACACTCGGCACACCTGAGGGTCTCTCAGCTGCCAAGGCTATGGCTCACATCTGTGAGAGCCAGGACAACGGCTTCCTCGGTTCACCCGGATCGATCGGCGATAACGCTTATGTTGCTCAGAAGTTCGCTGAAGGCGCACTCGCAGCTGCAGTTATCGGTACATGGGAAGGTCCTGCTATCAAGAAGGAGCTCGGCGAAGAGAACACAGGCGCATGCAAGCTTCCGACCGTTCTTATGGACGGCGAGCAGAAGCAGCTCCACTCATTCGGCGGCTATAAGCTCATCGGTGTAAACGTATACTCAGAGTATCCCTTCGCAGCTCAGACACTTGCATACTTCCTCAGCAGCAAGGATTCACAGCTCAAGAGATATAAGACCAGAGGTCTTATTCCTACCAACAAGGAAGCAGCTTCTGATGATAAGGTAAAGAACGATCCCGCATTCAAGGCTATTGACGATCAGAGACCCTATTCACATCCGCAGGGCACATCTGTCGGCGCTGTATACTGGGGTTCAGGCGCAGGCGCGATCGGCGGCGACCTCGTTACAGCTAAGGGCAAGATCAGCGACGACGACCTGATGGCTAAGCTTAAGGGCGTTGAGGCTAACTGCAAGCAGGTATGATCTGACTGACAGCCTTTCTGAAAATATCCTTATGACCGGATAATAACGAACGGTCGGAGCAGCTCCGGCCGTTTGTATTTCCGGTAAAGACAAAAGTAGATAAAAAGGAGTTGTATATGAATGGATTATCTTGACTATGTCCAGATGACCAAAGGACAGCGCTTTGTCTACAGACTGAAATCCTTCTTTACGGGTATTCCTCGCGCAATTGGAAATTTCTTCAAGGCAATAGGATATTTCATCAAGAAGTTTTTCGTTGGCATCGGCGTTTTCTTCAAGAACTACGGTTCAAGATTCGCAAAGGGCGATGCAGGCACAAAGCTCTCGTACATAATTATGGGTTCCGGAAGCATGCTGCACGGTCAGATCGTGAAGGGTCTTATCTTCCTTGCTACCGAGGTCGCCTATATATTCTTCATGTGTACATTTGGCGCGTACTACATTTCAAGAATTTATACCAGTAAGCTTGTTCTCCTCGACTCTGACGTCGACGCAGAGACCGGTTTCTATAAGTACGGTACCGGCGCAGTCGGACGTGAGGTTATGATGAAGCAGGAAGGTATGTTTGGTACAGAGGTTGTCAACAAGAACACAATGGACGACTCTAACCAGATCCTTCTTTTCTTCATTCTCACAATTCTTATTACAGTTGCATTTCTGGCAATCTACATCGCAAACACGAAGACAGCCTACAACACACAGGTTCTTCGTGCAGAAGGTAAAAAGCCCCTTTCCTTTATTGAGGAAATGAAGACCTTCCTCGATGACAGATTCCACATCACTCTTCTTACATTCCCGATCCTTCTGCTCATGATGTTCACAGTGCTGCCGATTATCTTTACGATCTTCATGGCATTCACTAACTACGATGTTGACCATCAGGCGCCGCAGAAGCTGTATCAGTGGGTCGGCTTCTCCAACTTCGCAGAAGTATTCTACTCAGATGCCAAGAAGTCCTCTACATTCGGTCTTATCCTTGTATGGACACTTATCTGGGCATTCTTCGCAACATTCTCAAACTTCATCCTTGGTATTATTGTTGCCCTTCTTATCAATAAGAAGGATATCAAGTTCAAGGGCTTCTGGAGAACCTGCTTCGTTATTACCGCAGCTGTTCCTCAGTTCGTTACACTCCTTGTTATGAGACTTCTCCTCGACGATAAGTCAGGTGCTCTCAACCAGGCTCTCGGCACCAGCTTTCCGTTCCTTACGGACTGGGCAAGAGTTACAGTTATTATCGTAAACATCTGGATCGGCGTTCCTTACACCATGCTTATCTCTTCCGGTCTTCTTATGAACATTCCTGAGGACCTCTATGAGTCAGCTCGTATCGACGGTGCAAATGCTGTTCAGCAGTTTACAAAGATCACATTCCCGTACATTTTCTTCGTTCTTACTCCTTACCTCATCCAGACCTTCGTTGGTAACATCAATAACTTCAACGTTATCTTCTTCCTTACAAACGGCGGACCTGAAGATCCGACCCGGTATGCGAATAAGGCAGGTAAGACTGACCTTCTCGTTACCTGGTTGTATAAATTGACTAAGGATCAGAGCGACTTCCGACTCGCGGCTGTTATCGGTATTCTTATCTTTATCATTTGCGCGGTCGGCTCCTTGATCGCATTTAATATGTCCAAGGCATCAAAGAATGAGGAGGAATTCTCATGAGTAAAAGTGCTGCACCTGAAATGAAAGCGGGATACGCTGCCAAGAGAAAAGCTACTAATATACTTGTGTATGTGATTCTTTCCGTTATGGTAGTTATCTGGCTGTTCCCGATACTCTGGCTGGTTCTCCAGTCATTCAACACGGTTGACCGTGTATCTACTCACATCTTCCCCGAGGGCTTTACCCTTGACCATTACAAGACCCTGTTCACAGATCCTGACGTTCCTTACGGCACATGGATCCTGAATACTCTGATGGTTGCTATCTTCTCATGTATCATATCCACACTGTTTATCCTTATGGTCAGCTATGCGCTTTCACGTCTCCGTTTCAAGAGCCGTAGAAAACTCCTTAACATGGGTCTTATCCTGGGCATGTTCCCCGGATTCATGTCAATGGCTGCTACATATGCTATCATGGAGCTTCTTCACATGGAAGGTCAGCTTATCGGTCTTATCATTGTTTACTCCGCAGGCGCAGGTCTTGGTTATCAGGTCGCAAAGGGCTTCTTCGATACGATCCCGAGATCACTCGATGAGGCTGCTCAGATCGACGGCGCTACCAAGAACAGGATCTTCTGGGTAATCATTCTTCCTCTTTCAAAGCCTATCGTAGTTTATACCGCTCTGACCACATTCCTTGGTCCCTGGGCAGACTACATCTTCGTCAGCTACTTCATGAAGACGAATGAACAGAACTTTACAGTTGCTCTTGGTCTTTACAAGATGCTGGATAACAACCACATCAACAGATACTTCACAACCTTCTGCGCAGGCGCTGTGCTTATCGCTGTTCCGATCACGATCCTCTTCGTAATCATGCAGAGATTCTATGTTGCCGGCGTAACAGGCGGTGCTGTAAAGGGCTGATACTCAAAACCAAAGCAGGGATGCGTTTGCCTCCCTGCTTTATTCTTACTTATTCAAAAAAGGAGAAATAATATGTCAAAGTTAAAGATCAGCGCTATCCTTCTGGCAGGCTGTATCCTTTCTTCGGCTATGCTGGCAGGCTGCGGCGGCAGCAAGGATAACAGCGGCTCTTCATCCGCAGGCAGCACAGTAAGCACCGGCTCCGATACTAAAAAATCGGATAACGTGCCTGAGGACGGCGGCTTTAAAACAGTAGACTACAAAAGCTCTGACGACAAATACAGGACCTTCTACGAGATATTCCCTTACTCCTTCTATGATTCGGACGGAAACGGCAAGGGAGATCTTAACGGCATTACGTCAAAGCTTGATTATCTTAATGACGGCGATCCTAAGACAACCGATGATCTCGGTATTGACGGCATCTGGCTCACTCCTATTATGAAGTCGCCCTCTTATCACAAATATGACGTTATTGATTATTATACAGTCGACGAGGCGTTCGGCACAAACGACGATTTCAAGACCCTGCTCGATGAGGCTCACAAGCGTGGTATAAACGTCATTATCGACCTGGTAGTGAACCATTCCTCAAACCAGCATGAGTGGTTCAAGAATGCCAAAAATGAGCTGGCTGAAGGCAAGACAGACGGCTATGCTCAGTATTATCATTTTGAAGAAAACAAGAAGATCGACGGCTGGACAAAGCTTGGCGTAGGCGATTGGTACTACGAATCTGACTTTGTTGCAGAAATGCCCGACCTTAACCTTAAGAATCCTGAGCTGAGGAAGGAACTTGAGGATATTGTCAAATACTGGCTCGATTTCGGCGTTGACGGTTTCCGTCTGGATGCTGTAATGTGGTTTGAGAGTGTTGACGGCGTCAAGGGTGCGCACGACCATGCCGGCTCTATTGAAGACCTGAAGTGGCTATACGATTACGCCAAGACCGTAAAAGATGACGTTTACATGGTAGGCGAGTGCTGGGCTGACAGTCCCACAACGATCGCCGACTACTACAAGTCCGGCATGGACAGCTTCTTTAACTTCAGCGCACAGGGCGCTCAGGGCAAGATGAACACTTATGTCAACACCTCTGATGCCGCAAACTTTGTAAAGTATCTTGAGTCATGGCAGGGTCAGATCACCGCCAATAACGAAAATGCTATTGATGCAAAGTTCCTTTCCAACCACGACACAAACCGTTCGGCAGCCTTCCTGCTCACAAATACCAAGAAGCGCATGGCTGCAAGTCTTTACATTCTTTCACCCGGCTGTCCTTTCATTTACTACGGTGAGGAGATAGAGATGGAAGGCACCGACAGCGACCCCAACCGCAGACGCGGCATGATCTGGTCACTTACAGACAATACCGGATTTGTTTCAAAGGTACCCGGTGCAAACAAGGGTGATGAACCGACTATCTCTGTTGAAACGGCTCAGAAGGATGAAAAATCCCTTTTGAATTACTATAAGAGAATAATCGCCCTCCGCAACCAGAATCCTGAGATCGCCCGCGGAAAAGTCACACCCGTTCTTTTGGGTAAGGATGAGACTGCCGGTTATGTTGCGACCTACAAGGATTCATCTGTTCTTGTTCTTTTCAACTTAGGCGATACCTCCGCAGAAGTGAGCATTCCTGAGGATTCCTTCAAGGTCAGCGAGATCCGCGGCTATGTTCTCTGCCACGACCCCAAAGACCCCGGTTTTGACGAGGAATACGATGATTCCATCACTCTTTCCGGTCAGACCCTGAAAATGCCTGCACACAGCGTTTTCGTGCTCAAGTAAAAGGTCAGGCTTGCGATTCTTCTGAGGAAAACCTTTTCCAAAAAACGCTGAATCAGTATTTGGCGCATAAAAAATGCGGGACCGAATGTGCATCGGTTCCGCGTTTTTTTATTTTGGGATATATTTTGCCGCAACAAAGCTTTTAAAACCGTTCACTACCTCCTGCAGGTGTCTTACGGTATCTTCGGGACTTTGCTTCATGCCGGTCCTTACCCAGTTTGTAACACTGCCCGAAACACCATAAGAGAGAAACTCGGCAATGAATTGTTTATCGTCAGGATTAACGGTCTGCCCCTCGGCGATCTGGTCGATAACGCCGCATAGGATACCGGTGACGGTATTGAAAAGAAACTGCCGGAACTCATCGCCGTGTGTGGTGTTAAAGGCGTTTGAGTAGAAACGTGAATTCTTCTTTACAACTATCAGAATGCCAAGCAGCTTCTCATTCCAGTTATCAATGGTCAGATCCTCGGTAAACGGTGTAATCACCTCGGTGTAGAGTATCCAGTTCAGAAGCTCGTACTTGTCCTGAAAATGATAGTAGAAAGTCTGACGGTTCAGTCCGCATTGGTCGGTAATGTCAGATATGGTTATCTTTTCAAAGCTCTTTTTCGCCATTACCGTTCTGAACCCATCCGCGATTATTTTCTTTGTAAGAATTGATTCTGACATATCATACCACCTTAATTCATTTGAAGTATATTTTGAATTTCAGCAAGAATAAAAGGCGCGGTAAACTTCGAGGAATACCGCACCATTGATGTATTACTGGTTCTTTTCGCGTTTGCGGATCTTGTCAAAGAAACTATTGCCCTTGGGATAGTTGCTGGAGCTGCTCGCCTGATCGAACTGCTTGAGAATTTCCTTTTGCTTTGAAGTGAGGGAGCGGGGCACTTCGATGGTGATGCGCACATACTGGTCGCCGCGTCCCTTCATGTTAAGGTGCTGGATGCCCTTCTCCTTGAGCTTGAAGATGTCGCCGGGCTGGGTGCCGGGATGTACCTTGTAGCGCACCTTGCCGTCAAGCGTCGGTACTTCGATCTCATGGCCGAGAGCAGCCTGCGAAAACGTGATCGGGAACTCGCACCATACGTCATCGCCCTTGCGCTCGAAAATGTCGTGCTTCTTTACGTTTACATAAATGTTCAGGTCGCCGGCAGCGCCGCCGTTATAACCGCTGTGTCCGTGTCCGCTGATGTTGAGCACCTGATCCTGATTGATTCCGGCAGGTATGGTCACGGAAACGGTTTTTGATGTGCGTATGCGTCCGGCGCCGGAGCAGGTGGGACAGGGCTTTTCAATGATCTTGCCTTTGCCGCGGCACTTGTCGCAGGTCTGCGAGGTGTGTACCACGCCGAAGGGTGTGCGCTTTTGTACCATGACCTGACCTGTGCCGTTACAGTTTGGACAAGCCTTGAGCTGTGTGCCTTTTGCGGCGCCTGTTCCGCTGCAGTCTTTACAGGTGTCCACGTTCTGATAAGTAACGTCCTTTTTGCAGCCCATGGCAGCCTCTTCAAAGCTGATCGTGACAGAAGCCTCAACGTCTGATCCGCGGCGGGGCGCATTCTGATTCTTGCCGGCCCTTCCGCCGCCGAAGCCGCCGAAGAAGCTGTTGAAAATATCTCCAAGGTCGATATCTGCGCCGAAAGGACTGCCTCCGGGTCCGCCGTAGCCGGGGTTAAAGTTAGGATCAACGCCTGCAAAGCCAAAGCGGTCATAGCGGGCGCGCTTATCCTTATCGGAAAGGACCTCGTATGCCTCGTTTACCTCTTTGAACTTAGCTTCGGCTTCCTTATTCCCGGGGTTGAGATCAGGATGATATTTTTTTGCCTGTGCTCGGTATGCTTTTTTTATTTCTTCATCAGAGGCGCCGCGCTGAACGCCGATAACCTCATAATAATCTCTCTTGTTTTCTGCCAAGTCAAATCACCCCAAATCGTCCTCGGGCATCCCCGAAGACTCGACTGTTAAAATAGTTATATATGTCAGACTGATCACTACTAATATAATAATACAGATCAATAGATTTTTCAAGAGTAAAGTGAATGTGAGCGATAAAATCAATTTATTCGCGCAGTCATCACTGTGGAAGCTCTTTGTCAGGAGTAAAGGGTATTCCGATTCTCGCTGATGTCATCAGCTCAAGGCTTGATTCCGCCGGAGAAGCGCGCTCAAAAACTGCGCTTTTTATCTGAACATAAAAGGGGAAAGCTCTGGTCGAACTTTCCCCCGGAAGCATCGGTCAGACTTCAATCTTAGCTGAGCTTCAATGATTCAGTATCAGTTGTTGTTATTGTCGTCAACATCGGTGTAATCAGCATTGTACACACCGTTGTCGCCTTCGGGAGCCTGATTCTGAGCTGCTCCCTGTGCAGCGGCATCCTGATAGAGCTTCTCGGAAACCGCATACATATCCTTCTGGAGCTCATCCTTAGCGATCTGAATGTCCTCCATATTATTTCTTGAAAGCGCAGCCTTCACATTTGCGATCTTGCTGCGGAGATTGTCCTTGTCAGAGTCGGAGATATGCTCGCCGTTCTCGTTGATAAGCTTCTCAACTGCATAAACGAGATTTTCGGCTTCGTTTTTCTTGTCGACCTCTTCTCTGCGCTTCTTGTCCTCAGTAGCATAAGCCTCGGCGTCCTTGATAGCCTTATCTATATCGTCCTTGCTCATGTTGGTGTTGGAGGTGATAGTGATGTGCTGCTCTCTGCCTGTGCCAAGATCCTTAGCCGATACGTTAACGATACCGTTAGCGTCGATGTCGAAGGTAACCTCGATCTGCGGAACGCCTCTCATTGCGGGAGCGATGCCGTCGAGCTTGAACAGACCGAGCTGCTTGTTGTCTCTTGCAAACTCACGCTCACCCTGAAGTACGTTTACTTCAACCTGAGTCTGGTTGTCGGCAGCGGTTGAGAAGATCTGGCTCTTCTTGGTGGGGATGGTCGTATT
>CADBPE010000025.1 GCA_902796475.1 uncultured Ruminococcus sp. | reverse complement strand
GGATTTCGCGCTCTGCGGAGCGCGACCAGGGCGCTGCCCTGGACCTGCAAGCCTTTGAAAAGGCTTGAGCGAAACTTTTGTGTTGTGCTTTTTTGTTTGATATTTTGTGGCGCGGGTAATTACGTTTCCACTTGTTTATCTGTGACCGCGAAATCGGGTGCGGCAGCTTGCCGCATCTGCGCCGACAGATCACACTATCCGCTTGAAATTCTTCTCCAGATCGTTCTTCGACATGAAAAAGTATATCGGTCTTCCATGCGGACAATACCGTACCTCCGGATTGCTCTCCAACTCACGCACAAGCTCCATCAGTTCCTCCGGCTTGCTTATGTTGCCGGCTTTTATCGCCGCACGACACGCCGTGTTTGCATATATCCATTCCATTTTTTCACTCAGCACAAGCTTCCTGTGCTTTGCAAGATAATCCGCTATCTCCAGAAACGCTTCGCTTATCTCAAGCTTTTCAAGCAGCGCCGGCACACTTCTCAGCAGCACTGTTCCCGTACCGAATTCCTCTGCCTCAAAGCCGGCATCCAGCAGCAACTCCCTGTTTTCAAGCACACTCTGCATCTCCGCCTTGTCAAGCGTGATTATGACCGGCTCCAGAAGCAGCTGCGAAGACGTTTCCTTGTGACTTTTCTTCAATCTCTCGTAGATCAGTCTTTCATGCGCGGCATGCTTGTCAATAAACATCAGCCTGTCTTCATCGTACTCGATTATGATATATGTCGAAAACGCCTCGCCGACATATTTTATCTGATGCTGCGTGTTTTCTTCTTCGGTTATGCCTATACTCTCTCCGGCAGCATTCTCCGGCTCGCTGATGTCAACGTCCTGCTGCGTATATTCCGTATTGTCCGCTGTGTCAGACTGCGCATTTTCCGCCGCATTGATATTCTCCTGCGCTTTATCATCGGAAGCAGCGGTTTCCTCGGTTGTATTATTGACGTCTGCGGCATTATCCATACCGTCATACCGTTCCGGATCAGGAATGCTCACGGCGATATCTTCGCTTGGTATCTCCTGCCGTGAGATCGACGTATCAAAAGCGTAAATATCCTGAGCCGGCTTTTCCTTTGCGGTATCGGTCATTCCGGCAATATCAAAGCTTCTCACGCTCTGACCGCGGCTGCGATACCAGCTGTCCGCAAGTCCTGAACTGTCGCGCAGAACGTCCGCAGAAAAGCCTGTGCCCGGCGGTGTGAACACCTCCGGCTCCTGATCGTCACTCTTTGCGGTGCGGCCGTATACAAAGCTGAGCTGTGATCCCCTGTCAGCCTTCTTTCCTAAAACGGACGGGTCTGTAACGGTCATGCCGCTCCGTACATCGGAATTATTGCGCGTATCATAAGCCGACAGAGCCGTTCTGACACCGTGATAGATGCAGTCGTAAACCGGTCTTTCGTTGGTAAAGCGTATTTCTAATTTTGCGGGATGCACGTTTACATCAAGACTTGAACAGTTCATTTTCATTTCAAGCACACACGCCGGATACTTCCCGACCATGATAAACCCCTTGTACGCCTGGTCAAGAGCCGCCGCGCCGGTTTTTGTCCGCACATAGCGCCCGTTGACAAAAAATATCTGCATATTGCGGTTAGCCCTGTTCGAGCTTATAGGGTCGCTTATATAGCCGCTGAGCGTAATGCCCTGAAAATCATACGACACAGGTATAAGCCCTTCAAAGAACTGCTTGCCGAACACCTGAAACACCGTTGTTTTAAGGTCGCCGTTGCCGGATGTCTTCATAGCCTGCCTGCCGTCACGGATAAATGTAAATCCGATCTCCGGGTGAGAAAGCGCCATCCTGTCCATAAGAGTAGACACCGTATTAGACTCGGCTGCATCCTTTTTGAGAAACTTCATTCTCGCCGGCACATTATAGAACAGGTCGCGCACAACGAAGGTAGTACCCTTTGCGCAGCCTGTTTCGGCAAAGAGAGTTTCTTCGCCGCCCTCAAGCTTGTACAGCGTACCGCTTTCTTCCTTTTCGCTGCGTGTGATAAGCTCTACCCGTGACACTGCGCATATTGAAGCCAGCGCCTCGCCGCGGAAGCCCAGTGTGGCTATGCTGTCAAGATCATCGGACACGGATATCTTACTGGTGGCATGGCGCAGAAAAGCATTTCTTACGTCATCACGTTCAATACCGCAGCCGTCATCGGTGACACGCATGAATGTGACTCCGCCGTTCTTTATCTCAACGATTATCGACCTTGCGCCGGCGTCTATCGAGTTTTCCACCAGTTCCTTTATGACCGAAGCCGGTCTTTCGATCACCTCGCCTGCGGCGATAAGCTCGGCTACCTGCTTTGATAAAATATTAATTTTCGGCAAGAAAAATTCACCTCTCTTGAAAAGATCATCTCCGCCGCAGAACGGGCGGAGAAAAATTGTGCGTTTTTATTGCAGATATCACTTCTTCGCAAGCTTGATAAGCTCGAAAAGAATGTTCATTGATTCCATAGGTGTGAGCTTGTTTATATCTATTGCCGAAAGACGCTTTTCAACCTCGGTCTGCTCCGGAACAAGAGTTAGCTGCTGCTGTTCCTTTTGCTTTGTCTGACGTCTTTTCGGCTTCGGGTTTGCGCTTTCAAGCTCTGCAAGTATTTTCTTTGCGCGTTCTATCACGGATTCCGGCAGACCCGCAAGCTTGGCGACCTCAACGCCGTAGCTTTCGTCGGCGGCTCCGGGCAGTATCCTTCTAAGAAAGGTAATGTCGTCGCCGCGCTTTACTGCGGCAATGTTGTAGTTCCTGATGCCCTTAACGCTGTTTTCCAGTGAGGTCAGTTCATGATAATGCGTTGCAAAAAGCGTCTTTGCGCCGAGAGTTTTCTTGTCGGCGGTATATTCAAGCACTGCCTTGGCTATGCTCATGCCGTCAAACGTAGACGTGCCCCTGCCTATCTCATCAAGAATCAGCAGACTGTTCTCCGTAGCGTTTGCGAGAATGTATGCGACCTCGTTCATCTCGACCATAAAGGTGGACTGTCCCGTTGAAAGATCGTCAGAAGCTCCTATTCTTGTAAAAATGCTGTCCACCACCGAGATAGTCGCCTGCTTTGCCGGAACGTATGAACCCATCTGCGCCATAAGCACGATAAGCGCCACCTGACGCATATATGTAGACTTACCAGCCATATTCGGACCGGTAATTATAGCCACACGGTCATCGCCGTTGTCGAGCATAACGTCATTAGGCACGAAGGTCTGATAGTCAAGTATGCTCTCGACCACCGGATGACGGCTTTCGGTCAGCTTTATCACACCGCTGTCGGTTATTGTGGGGCAGATATAATTGTTGTCAAACGCCACCTGAGCAAGTCCCGCAAGAACATCCAGAAGAGCCACTGCAGAAGCCGTCCGGCTTATCCTGTCAAGAGCCTCGGATATTTTCGCGCGTATTTCCTCCAGAATGGCATATTCCAGCTCGCAGCTCCTGTCCTTGGCGCCGAGTATGCGCTGTTCAAGCTCCTTCAGTTCCTGAGTAATGAACCTCTCGCCGCCTACAAGAGTCTGCTTGCGTATGTAATCGTCAGGCACCATAGACTTGAACGAATTGGACACCTCGATGTAATAGCCGAACACACGGTTGTAGCCTATTTTAAGCTTGGAAATGCCTGTGCGTTCACGCTCACGGGCTTCAATGCCCGCCATCACCTCAGAGCTGTTGTTCATATCGTAGCGCAGCTCGTCAAGCTCCTTGTTGTAGCCGTCCTTTATCATGCCGCCTTCACGCACTGAAAAAGGCGGATCCTCGTCAATAGCGCTGTCAATGAGCGTACATATATCCTCAAGCGTGTCGATATCATTATATATCGTGCGCAGAATACCGCATGATGCTCCGCTGACCGCCTTTTTTACCATAGGCAGCCGTGTGAGTGCCTGACACATAGAGCGCAGTTCCCTTGCGTTTGCAGTGCCGTACACCACCCTTGTAACGGAACGCTGTATATCGGTGATACCGTTTACCGCATCACGGACATCGGCGCGCATTATGATATTTTCATAAAGCTCGGTAACTGCATTCTGACGGGCAATGATTGCGGCAATGCTCACCAGCGGCTTTTCTATGAAGCTTGTAAGAAGTCTTTTGCCCATAGACGTTCTGGTCTTGTCAAGTACTGCCAACAGACACGCTTTTTTATTCTTGCTGTTGAGCGGCTCGGTAAGTTCCAGATTTCTCCGGGTGTTGTAATCAAGGTGAACAAACTGTTCCTCTTTGTAAAGGTCGATCCTGTTGATGCGTTCAAGACCGTTTATCTGTGTACGCTGCAAATACGAAATAAGCGCGCCCAGTGCGGAGACCGTCTGATTCTTCTCCTGCAGATCAAGCTCCGAAAGACTGCTCTTGTTAAACTGGGAAAGTATCACCCTTTCGGCATCGGCAAAGGAAAAGTCCTCATCATCGAGCATACTGACGGAAGCCGTGAGCTTATCCTTTATAAAAGCCGCAAGCGACTTGAAGCGCACCGCATCGCCGCCTATGAGCAGTTCCGAGGGCTTGAAGCGCAGAAGCTCGTTTTTGATCTCGCTTTCCTGAGCGTCGCCCTCAAGCAGTGTTGCATAAAGCTCACCGGTAGAAATATCGCAGAAAGCCAGACCTGTCTGCTGTTTCTGGGTAAACACTGCGCATATAAAATTATTGGCGCTGTCATTGAGCATCGAAGCCTCCATTACAGTGCCGGGCGTTACCACTCTTATTATCTCACGCCTGACAAGTCCCTTTGCTTTTGAGGGATCCTCCGTCTGCTCGCATATACCGACTTTGTAGCCCTTTGAAACGAGTCTTGCAATATAGGTTTCCGCGCTGTGAAACGGAACGCCGCACATAGGCGCACGTTCCTCCAGTCCGCAGTCCTTTCCCGTAAGAGTCAGTTCAAGCTCCTTTGAAGCCAGCTTTGCATCGTCAAAGAACATCTCATAGAAATCTCCGACTCTGAAAAAAACTATGGTATCCTTATTTTTTTCCTTTACGCTGAGATACTGCTGCATCAGCGGAGACATTCCTGCCATTTTTCTCACTCCCGTGTGTAGGTGGTTTTATTATCAGCCGCAGCCGCCGCAGGTAGCGCAGCTTCCGGTACAGTTCGGAACATAATCCGCAGTAGCCGGATCTTCTCCCTCAAACGACTTCTGTATTATTGCGTTGACACGGTTCATCAGTACATCATAGTTATCCTTTGCCTCGCTGTAATTCATCATGCTCTGATTGGTCATAATAGCAGCGTAGCAGCGGTTCATCTCACGGCTGATCTCCTGTATTCTTTTCGGATCCTTTTTATCCTCGGGCTTGCCTGATTCGTCGCTAAGCTCCTCTCTTTTGTCACCGAACTCCTTTAGACTTTTCTGCAGATCGGGGTCATTATCAGCATTCTGCTTTGCAAGCATATACTTGATGAACACGTCCTCCTGCTGTATTTTCTTGCCCAGCTCTCTTGCAAGAGCGATCACGTCAAGCTCGTTTACGTTTTTGTTTTCCATTTCTGTTTACTCCTTTAATAAATTTATGATAACCGACAGCCATGATACATAATCACTGCCGGCTTATCTGTCAGTATCGATACTATCCTCAGTTTTTCATAAAAGCTTTCCTCTGAGAATAAAGTTGCGGGCTTCGGTTATCTCCGCTTCGGCAAAGCCGCCTATTTGTGACGCATCTCCGGGTACCTCTGCCACAACGCCTCCATGAGTGCGGGCATTGAGTATGCCTTCCCTTGCCTGTTCTTCGATAAGCACCCTCATTCTTTTTCCTACCATTGCGGCGGTGCGCTTTGCCGATATCTGCTCCTGAAGCTTGAGCAGTCTGCCCATACGTTCAGCCTTGACCGCGTGTGTATACGGATCATCAAGCCTTGCTGCCGGAGTGCCCACCCTCGGAGAATATATAAACGTGAAAAGCGATGTAAATCCCACCTTTTCAATAAGGTCAAGCGTACCCTGAAAATCCTCCTCAGTTTCGCCGGGGAAACCGACTATCACATCGCTTGTCAGCTCCAGACCCTTAATGCGGCTTTTGGCGTAGCTTACAATGTCGAGATACTTTTCAACGTCATAATGCCGGTTCATAAGCTTCAGTATCCTGTCGCTTCCGTTCTGAAAGGGCAGATGCAGGTGCGGCGATATCTTAGGGCTTTCTGCTATAACGTCGATAAGCTCCTTTGAAGCGTCCTTCGGGTGAGAGGTCATAAAGCTCAGCCAGAAATCCCCCTCGATATCTGCAACGCTTTTCAGCAGCTGCGGAAAACGGACGTCACTGTCCAGACCCTTGCCGTAGGAGTTCACATTCTGACCAAGAAGAGTTATCTCCTTATAGCCTGCGTTTATCATGCTTCGGGCTTCCTCTATAACCGTTTCGGGACGTCTGCTCCTTTCGCGTCCGCGCACATAAGGCACGATGCAGTATGTGCAGAAATTATCGCAGCCGTACATAACGGGCAGCCAGCCTTTAAAGCTGCCGTCCCTGTGAACAGGAATACCCTCATATATTTTGCCGTCATCAATACCTCTTTCGATACGCCTTTTGCCGGTCGTCATGGCATTATACAGCAGCTCAGGGAACCTGTGTATAACATGCGTTCCGAACACAAGTCCTACATATGGGAAGCTTTTATATATTTTTTCGGCAATATGCTCCTGCTCCATCATGCAGCCGCAAAGCGCTATCAGCAGTGAAGGTCTGCTGCGTTTGAGAGCCTTGAGCGCTCCCACGTTTCCGAACACTCTGTCCTCAGCGTGTTCACGCACTGCGCAGGTATTGAATATGATTATATCGGCGCTTTCCTTGTCCTCGGTAAGCTCACAGCCTGCCTTTTCGAGCATACCCTTGAGCTTTTCGCTGTCCGCCACGTTCTGCTGACAGCCGTATGTATGGATAAAAGCCTTCGGGTGTTCTGTTCCGTAGCGATACATCAGCACATCTCCAAGGCGGTTTATATAATCCTCCTGCTCACTTGGCAGAAGCTCAGTATTATTCCTGTCGGGCAAGAATATCACTCCTGTTACTGCAAATCTCCGGCACTATCAGCCGTATCTTATATCATAGCATATCCGGAACCTTTTATCAACTAAAATTGATCGATAACGCAAAAGTTTACGATTTTTTACATGATGTTTTTTCGTTTTGTGGCTGACAGAGGGAGCCGTTCAGCGGAAGCTCTCACTCCGCCGCTCATTCCGTCACCGCCTGTCGGCAGTGAGAACAGCTTTTTCGGGTCTGCCGCAAGGGGACGCCCTCTTGCGCAGGGCGTCCCCTCTCAAAAAACAGTCCACCGGACTGTTTTTTGATTCACCCCTGCGGAGCG
>CADBPE010000024.1 GCA_902796475.1 uncultured Ruminococcus sp. | reverse complement strand
TGAATGAAAAACGTTTCCAAAACTAACACGGGAGCGCAGGCTCTGCGCCAAGCCTTTGAAAAGGCTTGAGCGAAACTTTTGTGTTGTGGTTTTTTGCTTGATATTTTTTGGCGCGGGTTGCTGCGTTTACGTTTGCCGCTTTCCGAAAACTGTGTTTTATCTCATGAAAGAGATGTTTCGTTGAACGCTTTTTCGTATTTTGCGCTTTCCTCGGGACGGCAGCAAAGCGTGATCTCGTTATACCCGCCGTTTTTTACCTTTATCCGCTGAAATACATAAATTTCATTGCCGCTCTGGTCGGTCGTTGTCATTCTGCAAATGACGTCCTTCCGGTCAGTGGTGTATACCCTTGCATCCGGATATCGGCTCTTTAAATATTCCGACATCTGACGGTAGGTAAGCGTGGTGTCCTCCACGGATTCCGCAAGAAGCGTGGCGGTGCCTTCTGCATTTTGCAGATAGATCCCGTATTTTGGAATGTAGTCCGTGTTAAGTATGCAGAATTCCTCCGGGAAAACAGCATTTAGCGAAAGTACGCTTGAAGTGTATTTCAGCTTGCCCTTTGACGCGCTGCTTACACCGACAGGCAGCTTTACGGGCGCAGATGTCTGAGAGACCTCGGAGATCTGTGAGGTCTTAGACGGCTCGCGGCTTTCTTCGCTTTCTTCAGAAGTTTGTGACGCTTTGCTTTCATCAGGCTTTTGTGAAGGAATACTGCTCTCGTCCTCAGAAGGCAAGGATACCACTGACGATCTCTCCTGATAAGAAACTGCGCTGTTTTGAGCGGAGCCGTTGCTGTCGTTTTTAGAGCAGCCGCATATAGCTGACGCCAGTGACAGGATAAGCGCTGCGGCTAAAAGTGAATGTCGTTTTTTCATGGGTATCACCCGGTTTCATATAAGATCATACACCGTGACGGCGGTTGTATCTCTGTGATGAACTGCCGTGTCCCTTGCTGCGGGTGTTCTGCTTTGTGCGGCGGGCGTCACGGGAATTGTGCTGACGGTGCGGCTGCTTCTTGTGTTCCTCAAACGGTCTGGTCTTGACCGGTCTGCCGCAGACCTTTGCGCCGTACATGCGGTCGATAACATCATCGAGCGAATCGGAGGGTACAGCCACAACGGAATAATCGTCATATATCTCGATCTTGCCGATATCCGCCCCGTGAAGAGAGCTGCGTTCGGTAATTGACGCCACCAGATGATTGGGAGCTGCATGACTTGAACGTCCGATATCAATAACGATCTTGCTGAAATCTGTGTTTCCGCTTTTGCTGTACTGCTTACGCTCCTGTCTGATGTCGGCAATGCGCACCTCTTTTTCGGAGAAATTCATGGCAAGGGCAGCCGCGGCAATATCAAACAGGGAATAGCCCTTTTCAAGAAGCAGGTTTACCATATCAGTATAAGCCTTTCCCTTGCCGGATTCAAGTACCGAAACGACAGATTCCGAGTTTTTTTCGCTCATGCGGCTCCTGATATCATCGCCCGTCGGTACGGGTATCTCCGAAACGGTGCATTTAAGCTCATGCACGATGCTTTTCAGCTCCGTTACCTGACGTCTTCCGCTGCATATCGTAACTGAGGTGCCGTCCTTGCCGACTCTTCCCGTACGTCCGATACGGTGAACATAATATTCATTGTTCTGAGGAATGTCATAGTTGAACACATATTCAACATCATTAACGTCAATGCCTCTTGCGGCAACATCGGTAGCTACCAGTATAGAGGTCGTTCCGTATTTGAATTTATCCATAACGGCGGTGCGCTGGCTCTGTTTAAGGTCGCCGTGAAGAGCATCGGCATTAAATCCGCTTTTTTGCAGACTTTCGGTAAGCTCGTCCGCCATTTTCTTTGTGTTGCAGAATACCATTGAAAGCGACGGTGAATAATAGTACAAAAGCAGCTTGAGCGCATCCGCTTTTCTGCCCATTGGAACATCAACATACTGCTGGACTATGTTGTCAAGAGTGATCTGCTTGCGGCTTACCTGTACCACCTGCGGATCCTTCTGGAACTCATGTGTGATAGCCATTATTGATTCAGGCATAGTGGCTGAGAAAAGCACAGTCTGTCTTTCTTCGGGAGTTTCTCTGAGAATGGTTTCCATATCCTCCTTGAAGCCCATGCTGAGCATTTCGTCAGCCTCGTCAAGAACAACATATTTCACGTTGTCGAGTTTCAGAGTGCGCCTTCTCATGTGATCCATTATTCTTCCGGGTGTGCCTATGACTATATTTGCTTTTTTAAGCCGGGTTATCTGCCTGTCCATAGCCGCGCCGCCGTACACCTCTGCCGGATGAATACCGCCGATGAATCTGGTCAGCTTGCGTATTTCCTCGCCGCACTGCAGGGCAAGCTCTCTGGTGGGGCACATAATAAGCACCTGCACTGTGGGTCTGTCCTCATGGGTATTTATTTTTTCTATTGCGGGTATGGCAAAAGCCATGGTCTTTCCTGTTCCTGTCTGCGAACGTCCTATGACGTCCTTTCCCTCTCTTATAAGCGGAATGGCCTGAGCCTGTATTTCCGTAGGGGCTTCAAATTCCATTTCCTCCAGCGCCCGCATTATTCTGGCGTCAAGCATAAGATCGCTGAAGCTGGAGATCAAACCTGTATTATTCATTTTATTCCTCTTTCTTTCTTTTTTTTACGTTTTGTATTATATTAACCACATTATTGTATCAGAAAAGAATGTTCATGTCAATTGAATAAGATCAAAAGCACGAAAATCAATTCCGGAGCCTTTGTTTGTCAAAAATCGTTTTCAGTCGGAGCGCTTGTTCTTTGCTTTCGGTAAACCGGATCCTTTTCATACGGCACACAACAGATATACATTTAGTATATCGGCTACACAATATATAGCGGTTTGTAATAATTCTGAAAAAACTTACCTATTAAAAAAAGGAATAATTATTATATTTTGGTCAAGCGTACGATAATTTCTTTTGTCACGATAATACCGTTGACAAAACGGACAAATCGCTATATATTAAAGTTAATGTGTTTATTGTATCGCTGAGCGGTGCAATATCAAAGAGCAGGCAGTACCGGAAAAAATTACAGCATACGTCACACTATGAAACGCTAAAGATCACATCTGCTCTTACTTACCAGTAATACGAAATTTAATATCGACTTTTGGAAGGAGACGATCCAATGAACAATAAGGTGTTTGAAGAAGCCTGGGAAGGCTTTGAAGGCAGGATCTGGAAGTTAGAGATAAACACAAGAGACTTCATCCAGAAGAACTACCGCCCTTATGACGGTGACGAAAGCTTTCTTGAGGGTCCCACAGAGGCTACCGAAAAGCTCTGGAGCGTTGTGCAGGATCTCCAGAAGCAGGAGAGAGCTAAAGGCGGCGTGCTCGACATGGAAACCAAGGTCGTTTCGGGTCTTACCGCTTACGGCGCAGCCTACATCAGTGAGGACAAGGAACTGGAAAAGGTCGTCGGCATTCAGACCGACAAGCCTCTGAAACGTGCTTTCATGCCCTTCGGCGGCATCAAAATGGCAGAGCAGGCATGCGAGACCTACGGATATACTCCCGACCCGGAGCTTCACAAGATATTCAACGAATATGTAACTACCCACAATCAGGGTGTTTTTGACGCTTATACTCCCGAAATGAAGATGGTTCGCCACAACAAGATAATTACCGGTCTGCCGGACACCTACGGCAGAGGCCGTATCGTGGGCGATTACAGAAGAGTCGCTCTTTACGGCATAGACTATCTTATTGAGCAGAAAAAGAACGACTTCGCAAACTGCGGCGACGGCACCATGACCGAGGAGGTCATCCGTCTGCGTGAGGAGATCGCCAAGCAGATAAAGGCTCTCAACGGCATGAAGGAGATGGCAAAGATCTACGGCTTTGACATTTCCACTCCTGCCAGGAATGCAAGAGAAGCCGTTCAGTGGCTCTATTTCGGATATCTTGCCGCCATAAAGACCCAGAACGGCGCAGCTATGAGCGTGGGCAGAGTATCGACCTTCCTTGACATCTATATTCAGAGAGACCTTGACAGAGGTATTCTTACAGAAAAGGAAGCTCAGGAGCTTATAGATCATTTTGTAATGAAGTGCAGGATCGTGAAATTTGCGCGTATCCCCTCATATAACCAGCTCTTCTCCGGTGACCCGGTATGGGCTACTCTTGAGGTTGCCGGCATAGGCTGTGACGGACGTTCTATGGTAACGAAGAACGACTTCCGTTTTCTGCATACGCTTGAAAATATGGGCCCTTCGCCCGAACCGAATCTTACAGTGCTCTATTCATCGGCTCTCCCCGAAAACTTCAAGAAATACGCTTCCCGTATCTCGATAAATACAAGCTCTGTTCAGTATGAGAACGATGACGTTATGAAGCCCGTATGGGGCGATGATTATTCAATATGCTGCTGCGTTTCAGCTACTCAGACAGGCAAGGAAATGCAGTTCTTCGGCGCCCGCGCAAACCTTGCGAAGTGTCTTCTCTATGCTCTCAACGGCGGTGTAGATGCAAAGAACCGCGATCAGGTCGCGCCTCCTTACAGAAGGATCACCTCGGAATATCTTGACTACAACGAGGTTATTGCCGCTTACGAAGTAATGATGGACTGGCTTGCCGGTCTTTATGTGAACACTCTCAATCTCATTCACTATATGCACGACAAATATTACTATGAGGCTGCCGAAATGGCGCTTATAGATACCGACGTCCGCAGAACCTTTGCAACGGGTATAGCCGGTTTCTCTCATGTTGTCGATTCTCTCAGCGCTATCAAATATGCCCGTGTCAAGGCTATCCGTGACGATGCCGGTATCTGCATAGACTTCAAGACCGAAGGCGATTTCCCGCGCTACGGAAATGACGATGACCGCGCGGATGACATTGCCGTATGGCTGCTCAGGACATTCCTTGCAAAGGTAAAGAAGCACCACACTTACAGAAATTCCGAGCCTACCACCTCGATACTGACCATTACATCAAATGTTGTATACGGCAAGGCGACAGGAAATATGCCCGACGGCCGCCGTTCAGGCGCACCGCTTGCTCCGGGCGCAAACCCCAGCTACGGCGCCGAGCAGAACGGACTTCTGGCGTCGCTCAATTCCGTTGCAAAGCTTCCTCATCACTGAGCGCTTGACGGTATCTCCAACACCCAGACCATCAGCCCCGATGCTCTCGGTCACAGTGATGACGAGAGGGTGAACAACCTTGTTCAGGTCATGGACGGCTATTTCGATCAGGGCGCGCACCATCTTAATGTAAATGTCTTCGGTACAGAGAAGCTCATTGACGCTATGGAACATCCCGAAAAGGAAGAATATGCGAACTTTACCATTCGTGTTTCCGGTTATGCCGTAAAGTTCATCGACCTCACCCGTGAGCAGCAGCTTGACGTTATCGCCCGCACCTGCCACAAGACGATGTGATTTTATAGCTCTGCCCAACACAAAACGTCATCAATTTAGGGT
>CADBPE010000023.1 GCA_902796475.1 uncultured Ruminococcus sp. | reverse complement strand
GGTGTGACTTGCAGCGCAAAATCATTGACAGGAGAAGTAAAAAGATGTAAAATGATGTTTGAGTATAAATTTAATTATGCTATTAAGAAATGAGGAATTTGGAAATGTCGAATAATACAGATTCTGTAAGGACTTCTCTGAGCGAGAGACTGAAGGATCTTTGTGATGAGTACAGAAGACACAACGGCTTTAACGCAAAGGATTACCTTACCTACGGTGTAAAAAGGGGTCTGAGGAATCCCGACGGTACCGGCGTAATGGCAGGTCTGACCAATATATGCAACGTGCATGGCTTTATGATGGACGATGGCGTGAAGGTCCCCGATGAGGGCAAGCTTACATACAGGGGCGTTGACGTTAAGGATATTATCAGGGCGTGTATAAAAGAAAACCGATTCGGATATGAAGAAGTGTCATGGCTGCTGCTGTTCGGCTCGCTGCCCACTGAGGATCAGCTTGCAAAGTTTAAGGATACGCTCGGAAGTCTTCGCGAACTGCCCGACAACTTTGTTGAGGATATGATAATGAAGTCCCCATCAAAGGATATAATGAACAAGCTTTCAAGATCGGTGCTTGCGCTCTATTCCTTTGACGATAATCCCGACGATACCTCACTTGAAAATATAATGCGGCAGTCAATAACGCTGCTTGCCTGCCTGCCCACCATAATGACCTACGCTTATCAGGTGAAAAAGAGAGCTTTCGACAGGGAAAGCATGTTTTTCCATCCGGTCGATCTCAAGCTTTCTACAAGTGAATCCATTCTCAGGGCGCTTCGTCCGGATATGCACTTTACCGATACCGAGGCAAAGCTGCTCGATCTCTGTATGATACTCCATGCAGAACACGGCGGCGGCAATAACTCCACCTTTGCGGCAAGGGTGCTTTCGTCATCCGGTACGGATACATACGCTACCGTATCGGCGGCTATCGGCTCGCTTAAAGGCCCGCGTCACGGCGGCGCGAATCTCAGGGTGCGCAGGATGATGGAGGAACTGAAAAACGAGGTCAGGGATTGGAGCGATGAGGAAGAAATATATAACTATCTTGCCGCTATCGTCAGAAAAGAAAAATGCGACGGTTCGGGTCTTATATATGGCTTCGGACACGCTATATACACGCTTTCTGATCCGAGAGCAGTGATACTCAAGCATACGGCGGAAAAGCTTGCTGTTGAAAAGAAGATGACCAAGGAATACGAGCTTTACAAGACGGTCGAAAAGCTCACGCCCTCTGTGCTGGCGGAGGTAAAGGGAAGCAGCAAGGTCATATGCGCGAATGTGGATTTCTATTCCGGCTTTGTTTATGATATGCTGGGCATACCCAGCGATCTGTTCACGCCTATTTTTGCTATTTCAAGAATAGCAGGCTGGTGCGCCCACAGAATAGAAGAGGTGACCTACGGCGGCAGGATCATCCGTCCCGCATACAGGGCAATGGTCGGCTCAAAGAGGTACATTCCCATCAGCGACAGAAAATAATTATAAGGAGTGCTGATAATGAAATTAAAAAAAATCTGGATACCTGCGCTTATCCTTACTCTCGTCGGACTAACCTTCAAGATCGGCGACACGCTGTTCAATCTGAACGGCAGCGGATTTTTCCTCAGCTCCGATGTGTGCAATATCATTGTAGGCTGTGCGTTTATTCTGCTTTATATCATAGGCTTTGTTATGTCGGCAGCGGACAGAAAAAAGCAGTTTGTTTCCGAGCCTTCAAAGAATATGATCTGCGGTGTGTTCGGCTTTATGGCTTCCGTAATGATAATCGGTGTGGGTGTTGTGCAGCTTCTCACATGGAACGGCGTGAACATTGTGGAGAATATTCTTGCGGTTGCCGCAGGCTTTGTGCTGCTTTATGAATCCTGCATTTCATTCACGGGCAGCAACGGCATGAAGAAGATACCTGTTGTGGCGCTTATCGTGCCTATCTGGACCTGTATGCGCTTTGTGAGTCTGTTTGTTGAATACACTACCAAGTCGCTCAAAGCCGTAGAGCTCTTTGATATAATCGAGGTCGCATTTCTGATGCTGTTCCTCTATTATCAGTCGATGTATTTTGCAGGCGTCAATAATAGGCTTTCCGTTCGCAGAGCGCCCGTTTACGGCTCTGTATTCATTATGACAGGGCTTATTGTTGTTGTTGATATGTTTATCAAGATGTTCACCGGTCCTCAGACTGTTACAAATGTTGACACACAGATAGTTCAGCCCACCATTATCAACATTATGACGCTTGTGGGTGACTTCTTCCTCTGCATATACGCTTTCCTGATGATACGGGATATGCTTTCGGGCGCCGAAAAGAGCATTGCTTCCGGCGCTGCTGAAGCTGTCGGAAATAAGGACGGCGAAGATGAGGCTGTTCCTGTGAGGACTTCTACAAAGCCTTTCAATGTGACTATCCCTGATGATGCGATCGCGCCCGATGGTGATAAGGGAACGGAAGATAAGATGCTCTCTGAAGCGGCTGATGCTGAGAAAGACAAAGCCTCGGAGAAAACCGGAGAAAGTGAAGCGGAGGATATAGAAGACAAGCTTCCGAAGGTATCGGAGCCTGCAGAGAAGCTCGCAGATACCGAAGCCGGCGCCTACAACGAGCTTTTTGACATGATAGACAAGATGTAAGAAAAAAGACCGATGGGATCTTTGGGTTTCATTGGTCTTTTAACATAATACGGTTTTTCAAATAGCTCAAAAAACGGGCAAAAAAGATAAGAAAAAATCATAAAAATATCTTGCAATTTTAAAAGCATTATGATATAATCAAATGGTGCTTTGAGCACAAAGATTTTGGAGAGTTGTCCGAGCTGGCCGAAGGAGCACGATTGGAAATCGTGTAAACGGCTACAACCGTTTCGAGGGTTCGAATCCCTCACT
>CADBPE010000022.1 GCA_902796475.1 uncultured Ruminococcus sp. | reverse complement strand
TAGGCTTTTTTCTCATAATGATAAGAGCATTTTTATTCATGGGCATAATTGTACAAACCTTTTCAAGTTATTGATGTACTATAATTTGGATTTTTTCAATTTAAGGCAGTAATTATTATTGACATTTTTCATAAATATGTGATAAAATAGCAACATACAGACGCGGCGAAATCAGTCGAATTTGCGAAAGAAAAGAGGAACAAGACATGCATGAACTCCAGAACGATGACACCGTCCGCTTTGAGGGACAGGGCAAGGTGCATTTCGGGCTTGTAAAAAGCGTTGGAAAGAAGTTTGCGATAGTTTATGACATAAGCACCTATGATACAAGAAAAATCGCCGTTTCACGTCTAACCTACGTTCCGCCGGTCACGCTTGATCCGCAGCAGCTTAAAATGCTCTGCCGCTATGAGATCACATGGTCCGAACTGACAAACGGCGCTCCCGATGTGGTGCGTGTGATATTCAGCGAGCCGTTCACGCTTACTCTGAAGGATCTGTACGCCGGTCTGCAAAATATACGCAATTCAGACGATGACAATTCCAAGCTTTACAAAGACTGGTTTGAACCGCTTTACAGTCATTATTGTATTTATCTTGAGGATTTTCCTGAGGAGAAAACTCCGGAGGATATTGAAATTCTGCCAGGACTGCCCGACAGAGCCAAAAAGGTCTCCGGACTACTCGGTCTTATCGAAAACATTTTCAACAAATCAATTCCTTTAAAGAACGCAGCAGCAGGGCTTATACGAGATATTGACCGCTATTTTGACGACGAAAAAAAGCCTGTTTGCGAAAGAAAATACAACGACCACGAAAAGGAGGATTTTCTTCTTTATTACGACAGCTCCGGCGGCAGCGGAGACCTGAACTCCGCCGATGATGCTACTATAACATTGTACCGCAGCTTTCTGAACGAGCTGTGCGAAAAGGATAACAAGCTTGCCCTGAAGCTCAAAGGCAAAAGCTGCTATTACGGCGACAGGATATTTGACCGTGACCCGGCGGAGGCATACAAGCTGCTGAAAAGGCTTTTCGATCTTACCGCTGACCCGCATTATGCGGTTTTTCTTGGAGAGCTTTGCTATTCCGGCGAATACTCGGACGGTATTCCAAAATATGAGGAGGCATTCCGGTATTTCAGCATAGGAGCAGCAAGCGGCATACTAAAGGCGATGAGATGCGTCGCCAGACTGTTTGCTTTGGGCAGAGGCGTACCCAAAAACACCGATATAGCCTGGAGGATCGTAGAGGAGATATATTCAGTCTGCGAACGCCGTTTTATCATGGGCGACTACAACTGCAAGTTTGCCGAAGTCGCATTTTACCGGAGCAAGTGCATACAGAGCGGCAATTTCGGCTACCACAGCGCAAATCTTGCCTATGAAAGTCTGCTGCAGGCAAGGCTGGCGGTCAAAAAGCGTCTGGAATTCGGCAACGCCGGCGACAATGAGCTTCTTGAAGAAATACAGACCTCCATCAATGAGATGTTCGGCATGGGTGCGATAGAAAAGAACAGCAAGAGCGCATCTATATGGATAAATTCGTTTCTTTATCATCATCTGCACAAGTACCGCCGCATGGTCATGCGTGTGCGCAGGCTGAAAAGCGGCGAGATAAAGCTGACATTCTCGATAGAGAAATTTCCCGATGAGAGAGAGCAGCCGCCGATGTTCATTACCGAAACGCACACGGGCTTCTGCGACATGGTAAGCACGATAAGCGTAAAGGTCAGCAATTCCGATCTGGAAGATATTCCGGATGAGCCTATATATTTCAATTCAACAGACGGACACACCTATTTTCTTGGCGGGGTAAAAGTAATAACTATTAACGGCGATTACATATTCACGGTCAAATAAAGTAATGCGATATCCGGTTAATGAGCAACAATTTACACTTCTGATCTGATGCGGCTGCCATGATAAATTTTCTGTCGGTCTTTACATACCGGGTTATTAGTGATATAATATTCTCAGAAACCTTGGGGCGGGGTGAGATTCCCCACCGGCGGTACAGCCCGCTTGCCCGGAATACCGGGCTGATTCGGTGAGATTCCGAAGCCGACGGTATAGTCCGGATGAAAAAGGGACAGAGATCGTCAGACATTCAAGCTAAAGATCAACCACCCTTATGGAGTTTCCATAAGGGCTTTTTTTATTACAAGGATGTGAGAAAATGAACAGCCGTGACTATATGCTGCGGGCAATAGCTCTTGCAAAGCTCGGTAACGGATATACGGCGCCTAATCCTATGGTCGGCGCAGTTATTGTCAAAAACGGCAGAATTATCGGTGAGGGCTATCATAAAAAATGCGGCGGGCTCCATGCCGAAAGAAACGCCTTCGCTTCTCTTACAGAAAACGCAGAGGGCGCGGAAATGTACGTTACCCTTGAACCCTGCTGTCACTACGGCAGAACACCTCCGTGTACCGAAGCCGTTATCGAACACAAGATATCAAAGGTGTATATCGGGTCACGCGACCCGAATCCGCTGGTTTCCGGCAAGGGCGCAAAAAAGCTCCGTGAAAATGGTATCGAAGTAATTGAGGATTTTATGCGTGAAGAATGTGACGCTCTTAATCCGGTGTTCTTCCACTACATCACCACAGGCATGCCCTACGCTGTTATGAAATACGCCATGACTCTTGACGGGAAGATCGCCGCCTATACCGGCAGATCACAGTGGATAACCGGCAGTGCCGCGCGGGAGCACGTTCACAGTCTGAGGGGAACATACAGCGCTGTTCTTGCGGGTATCGGCACCGTACTGGCTGACGATCCCATGCTCAACTGCCGTATTGAAAATGCACATCAGCCCCTGCGTGTGGTGGCTGACTCAAACCTGCGTATCCCTGTTGACAGCAGGCTTTGCCAAACCGCTGAGGAATATCCGCTGCTCATCGCCTGTACACGCTGCGACGAACAAAAGAAAAACGCTCTTGAAGCGCTGGGCGCCGAGGTCGTCGTTCTTCCCGAAAGAAACGGTCATACCGACCTTAATGCCCTTATGAAATATCTTGCGCAAAAACAGATATCAAGCGTTCTGATAGAGGGCGGCGGCGAGCTTAACTATTCTGCTCTTGAAAGCGGCATTGTCAGCCATGTGTGCGCCTATATCGCGCCAAAGCTGATGGGCGGCAGAACGGCTAAAACTCCCGTTTCCGGTATCGGCGCAGAGCATCCGGACAACGCCGCTCTGCTGAAAAACAGAAGGATAACTCCGCTTGGTGACGATATTCTTCTGGAATATGACATTGAAAGGAGCCTGACGGATGTTCACGGGAATAATTGAGGAAACCGGTGTTGTAAGCTCCGTAGTGCCGGGAGCCTCTGCGGGCAGACTGAGCATATCGGCAAAAACCGTTCTTGAAGGCACAAAACTTGGCGACTCCATAGCCGTAAACGGTGTGTGTCTTACCGTTACAGATATAAGCGCCGGCAGGTTTACGGCTGATGTTATGCCCGAAACTCTGCGGCGGTCAAATCTGGGCGCTCTTAAAAACGGCGACAGAGTGAATCTTGAACGCGCCATGCCCGCCGAAGGCCGCTTCGGAGGACATATCGTTTCCGGTCACATAGACGGAACGGGTATTATTTCAAGCATGAAGCGTGAGCAGAATGCCGTGTGGGTCACTGTAAAAGCCGATGCGCCGATACTTGCTCTTATAGTGGAAAAGGGGTCTGTTGCCATTGACGGCATAAGCCTGACAGTCGCGCAGCTGCACAGCGACAGCTTTGCCGTTTCCATTATACCGCACACCGGAGGACAGACCACACTTCTTGACAAACGTGCAGGAGATATTGTGAATCTTGAAAATGACATTATCGGGAAATATGTTCAAAGACTGCTGGACCCCGTATCCGCCGCAAAGGTCCCCGAAAGCCGCATTGACGAGAGCTTTCTCATGCGCAACGGCTTTCTCTGAACCGGAAGGCTGATGATCGGATAAGGATATATTTTTGATACGCTTGCTCATTTACTGTCAGTATATAAAAAAGGAGGCTTATTGAATGGAATATAAGTATAACACTATTGAAGAAGCACTTGAAGCTCTGCGCAGCGGCAGGCTGATACTTTGCACCGATGATCCGGACAGGGAAAACGAAGGAGACCTTATTTGCGCCGCGCAGTTTGCAAGCACCGAAAACGTCAATTTTATGGCAAAATACGGGCGCGGACTTATATGTACGCCCATGTCTGCGGAGATCGCAAAAAGGCTCAATCTGCCGCAGATGGTAAGCGAAAACACCGACAACCACTGCACCGCTTTTACCGTATCAATAGACCATGTGAACACCACTACCGGTATTTCCGCAGCCGAAAGAGGTTATACCTGCCGAGCCTGCGCCGACAAAAATACCAGACCTGATGATCTCAGGCGTCCGGGACATGTTTTTCCGCTTACTGCGCGGAAGGGCGGCGTTTTGGTAAGGAACGGTCACACTGAAGCTACGGTTGATCTTTGCAGGCTTGCCGGTCTGGAGGAATGCGGCCTTTGCTGTGAGATAATGCGTGACGACGGCACGATGATGCGCACGCCGGAGCTGTGGGAGCTTGCCAGGGAACACGGTCTTTGCTTTATTACAATAAAGGATCTGCAGGATCATATCAGGCGGCACGAGAATCACATGATACGTCAGGCTGCCGCAAATCTGCCGACCGTTTACGGCGATTTCAAGATCTTCGGCTTTGTCAACGACATTACTGGAGAGCATCACATAGCGCTTGTATGCGGCGATATAGGAAACGGCGAGGATATTCTTTGCCGGGTACACTCAGAATGTCTTACCGGAGATGTTTTCGGCTCTGCCCGCTGCGACTGCGGCGAACAGCTGCATACCGCTATGAGAATGATCCAGAAGGAAGGACGCGGCATCATACTGTATATGCGTCAGGAGGGACGAGGCATAGGACTGATAAACAAGCTGAAAGCCTACGAACTTCAGGAGCAGGGTCTTGACACGGTAGACGCCAACATCAGGCTCGGCTTTGCGCCCGATCTGAGAGAATACTGGAACGGCGCGCAGATACTTCAGCAGCTTGGCGTAAGGTCTCTCAGGCTTATGACGAACAACCCAAGTAAGATATACGGTCTTGAAGGCTTCAGCTTTATCATAAAAGAACGTGTGCCGATCGAGATAGAACCCGGCAAGTATGACGGATTTTATCTGCGCACCAAAAAGGAGCGCATGGGACACATTTTCAACGAGATAAAGCTGAACGATAATTGATAACTGAATTATAATAAACGGAGGTAATTAGTATGAATATCAATCTTATCGAAGGAAAAGTAGTAGCTCCCGAAGGTATGAAGGTGGCTATCGTTGCATCAAGGTTCAACAGCTTTATTGTTGAAAAGCTGCTTGACGGCGCTGTTGACGGTCTTGTGCGTCACGGCGTTGACGAAAAAAACATTTATGCCGCATGGGTGCCCGGCGCATTTGAGATACCCGTAGTAGCCCAGAAAATGGCTGAAAGCGGAAAATACGATGCTGTTATATGTGTGGGCGCAGTTATTCGCGGCTCGACCTCTCACTATGAGTTAGTGGTGAACGAAACCACAAAGGGTATTGCTCAGGCAAGTCTGAAAAGCGGTATACCTGTGCTTTTCGGCGTTATCGCTACTGAGAATATCGAGCAGGCTATTGAACGCGCAGGTACCAAGGCAGGCAACAAGGGCTACGACTGCGCTCTCGGCGCGATAGAGATGGTCAACCTGATGAAGCAGATATGATACTTTTATTTGATTTTGACGGGACTATACACAACACAAAGCATCTTTACGGCTGTGCTTTCCGCAAAGCTTACAATATGCTTGTTGAAAAGGGCTTTGCGCCGGAACATTATTATGCTGACGATGATGTTTCAAAATATCTTGGAGTGAATGCCCCTGATATGTGGAACAGTTTCATGCCCGAGCTGCCCGATGAGATGAAGCACGCCGCCAGCATGCTTATCGGAAAGGAAATGATAGACGGTGTTCTGAACGGCGATGCGGTGTTGTACGGAGGTATAGAGGCTGTTCTTGGCGAGCTGAAAAGACGCGGCTATAAGCTCATGATACTTTCAAACTGCCGGCGCAGTTATATGGACGCTCACCGCAGGGCATTGGGGCTTGACAGGTTTTTTGACGACTATTTTTGTGCCGAAGAATACGGATTTATCCCCAAGGAAGAAATTTTCCTTTATATAAAGAAAAAATATCCGGACAGTGCCTTCACAATGATAGGCGACAGAGCCTCGGACATTGAGGTCGGCATAAAAAACTCGCTGCCGACAATAGGCTGCCTTTACGGTTTTGCTGCGCCCGGAGAGATAGATCACGCAGATAAGCTTGCAAAAACCCCCGAAGATATCCTCAAATATTTCTGACGTGTCCTGAAATACTTTCAAAAAGCTAAAGCTCAAAAGTTTCGCCGCCGCCGGCAAGCTGCCGGTCCCTTGTTCGCATTATCAGAAAAACAGACCGAAACTGCACTGCTCGCGGTTGGAAGATATTAACAGCCGCGATGCGTGTCTTTTGGTTCGGATAAACTGTCAGCGCGAACAAGGGAGCGCAGGCTCTGCGCCAAGCCTTTGAAAAGGCTTGAGCGAAACTTTTGTGTTTGGCTTTTGGCTTGATGTTTTGGGCGCGGGTTATTCGTAAAAAATCGAAAGATCAAAGTCCGGGTCGGCCATTTCAGCAGTGCGCATCAAAATGGCAATGGTGCTCTCTCCCCAGTCATAGTTCGACATGTACTCTCCGTTAAGCGTGAGAAGATTTCCTCTTGGATCCTCTATAAATGAATAATAATCACAATTAAAGGCGGATTTGTTTATTGCGCAGCCGCCTCGGTAGCTTTTGAATATCTCCGGAATGTTATATCGTTCAAGCGTCTCGTGAATGGAATTGACTGCCTTGCGGTACAGCCGCTTGGTTCGGTCATCCAATGTTCTCGACGGCCACAGCTTTTCGATCGCTTCACTGCAAATGATATCTCCCAGCCTGTCTACACACAAGGCAAGCAGCTCCTTCGCCTTGGCATTGTGAAAAATAACAGGCGTGCCGTTCACGAAAACATCAAACCGTCCGAACGTGCGGATGGTCACATTCGTCTTTCTGGAACCAAGACTGTCAAAATATGTAAGACACTGCCCGACGTCCTCGGATACATATGGTTTTTGAAGAAATCTATCACAATTGTATCTGAACACATTGATCGAATCAGCAGGTTTTGTTCCGATAAGGCATATCGGCACAAGACCGCTGCGCTCTCTGACCTCTTCTATTATTCTCAAAAAATCAATATTAGGATCGCTTACTGTTACAAAAAACATATTAGCGTGATGATATTTTAAAAATGTTATACACTCTACCTGGTCGCTAAACTGTACGCTCTCGATCCTGCGCAGGTCAAACAGGATATTCGCCAGTTTGTTGTTGGCTTTAAAATCGCTGTCACAGATCAAAGCTGTCATAGTATCATCTCCTTGTTTTTATTTAGCTGTAAATGAGCTTGTTGAGATCAGTACCTCTCCGCTTTGGGCAAAACGTCACAAACAAAGCCCATGACGGAGGGGACGCTGCGTTTGCGCATACTATAAAAATTTGCTCATCTTTATCTCTCCTGCCGATTTTTTGTTGATCCGGCGCCGGAACTGTGGTGCCTAAAAATCACATTTTATTATCGCTGTCTCTATTTGTGATTATACATCATCAGCACTAAAATGTCAATGATTTTTACAATACAGTAAATTATTCCACATTTTGACTTATTTACAGCAGATCATGCCTGTTGGTTTGTAAATAAATAACACACAGACTTGCAGATGCAAAGCCTGTAATGTCAGCACATCATATCCTCTATCACATCGTTCAGATGTACCGGATAAACATCCATTTCAAGAACAAGCCTGCGTATGCGCAGGATCTCGTCAAGGTCATCAGTGACAGCATCTACCCGGCAATATTCGCCCCTCTTTTTAGCAAGAAAAGGATCGCGGTTATACATATTCAGACCATACATTTTTACACAAACATTTTTCTCAAGTATAACAAACGATTCAGTGATCTCACAGTTATAATGATCCTTCACGGCATCATTATCAAGCTTGAGCGCAACACACCCCATTGCAACACAACTCCTTGTATAATATTGTTTAATAATACAAATAGGATAATTTGCTTACACTACGCTTTCAGCTGCAAACGAAGACGCACAATATCAAAGGCATGAAGCCTGCGCCCGTGCCTTTGATGCTTGTATTATACAACATCAAGCGCCACCGAAATGCCACTATTTGAGCTTTTTGGGGGAGAAAAGGCGCCTTTTTAAATAAATTTTACAAAAAAATTTTGTAATGCTCAAATTTATCCGATTTATGCTCACAAACATACATATTTCATGTCATTGATAGTCCTTTATAGGGAAATGTCATAAATTTGAGCTTTTCTTTCATTGCGTCACGGCGATGAGGGGGAATTATTCGGAAATTGTCAAAAGGGACGCTCTGCGCAAGAGGGCGTCCCTTTTGTTGTGCGCTGCTCATGGTTATTACTTTCTTCTGACCGTGAGCAGCGCTTTTTGATATGTTTTTCTGCCGGCAAGATGACTGTATCGATTTAGTTTTGAAAAATGTTTCTGGTGAGAGAAATATTTTATCGAGAATAAAGTGAGAAACAAAAAATTATATGCAACTTTGTGATAATTCTACCCTTTGAGGTCGAATTTTTTGGAAATGTCTTGTAGGGTGAAAGGAGGTGCTGAATTGAGAAGAAAATCAGGTGATCTGACAGGCCGTGAAAAACGTTTCTGCGAAATATATGCCCTTGGCGGCGATGCTCCTGCCGCAGCGCTTGCGGCAGGCTACGATACGCCGGGAAAAGCCGGTGTGTCACTGCTTTCAAGAGATGATATCAATGCGGAGGTCAGCAGGCTTTATGAAAAAAGACTCAGAAATGCAAGACAAAAGGCTTATGCAGGTTATGAAAAGATAGCCTACGGCAGTGTGAACGATGCCGTAAGACTGCTTTTTGAGGGAGATGCTTTCGGCGCTGACGGCAATGAATACGATCTTTTCAATGTGGCAGAGATAAAGCGCCCCAAAGAAGGCGCTCTGGAGATCAAATTTTTTGACCGCCTGAAGGCTCTTGAAAAACTGGAACAGTATGGCCGTGATGATGAAAATTCTTCTTCGGATTTTTACAGGGCGCTGGTAAACGGCATAGGAAATCTGAAGAATGAGGAAGGCGGCGATGCGCAGTGATGCAAAATGCTCGGCAAAAAAGAAAGGACGGTGAAAGCACTGAGCTATACGGCGTTTTCAAAAAAACAGCTTGATGTGCTGAGCTGGTGGCTGCCGCAGCGTGAAACTTCAAAATTTGACGGTATTATATGCGACGGCGCCGTGAGAAGCGGCAAGACCCTGTGCATGAGCGTTTCATTTGTGACATGGGCAATGTACTGTACCAACGGCGGCAGCTTTGCAATATGCGGCAAGACGATACGCTCGGTAAAGAGAAACGTGGCTGCTCCGCTGCTGAATATCCTGCGTGAGCTTGGCTTTGAGGTGAGCGAGAGGCTTTCGGCAAATCTTTTTTTCGTCAGCGCAAACGGCAGGACAAATACCTTCTATCTGTTCGGAGGCAAGGACGAAAGCTCGGCGGCGCTTATACAGGGCATGACACTATGGGGAGTGCTGTTTGACGAGGCGGCTTTGATGCCCCGCACATTCGTTGAGCAGGCTTTGGCAAGATGCTCGAAGGAGAACGCCAAGCTCTGGTTCAACTGCAACCCGGAATATCCGCAGCACTGGTTCTGTCGTGAATGGGTGAAGAAGACCGAAGAAAAGAATATGTATTACCTGCATTTTCTTATGGAGGATAATCCGTCGCTTTCGCCGAAGGTGCTTAAAAGGTACCGGACTTTGTATTCCGGCAGCTTTTATGATCGGTTTGTGCTGGGAAAATGGTGCGCTACCGATGGGCTGGTGTATCCCTTTATGTCGGATGACGGCGCTGCTGTTGATCCTCCTGCGGGTGAAGCTGAGGAGTATGTGGTGTCGTGCGATTACGGTACGGTCAACCCGTCGTCATTCGGTCTTTGGGGACTGTATGACGGTGTGTGGTACAGGCTTAAAGAGTATTATTACAGCTCACGGCGCGAGGGCAGCTCACGCACCGATGAGGAGCATTATCAGGGACTTCGGGAGCTTATCGGAGAAAAACGTGTAAGCAGGGTCATAGCTGACCCGTCTGCGGCAAGCTTTATCGAGGTGATACGCCGCCACGGTGAGTATAATGTTGTTCCTGCGGTGAATAACGTGAGGGACGGCATACGCAAGACCTTTACGGCTCTCAAGGAGGGGCGGGTGAAGATATGCCGTGAATGCGGCGATGCTTTGACCGAGTTCGGACTTTACCGCTGGGACAGCAGCGGCAGAGATATGCCCGTAAAGGAAAACGATCATGCCATGGACGACATACGCTATTTTGTATCGTCTTTGGAGGAGGAAGATGAGGGTATCATAGCCTTTGCCGTGATGTAAAAGGCGGCAAGGGAGGATAAGCACAAAAGCAGTGCGGGGATCTCCCGCACAAATAAGGAGGTTAGGAATGATATTCGGGAGAAAGAAGAAAGAGCCTGTTCAGGTGCAGACGGCAGTGAGCGATGCATACAGAAGCGGACTCTCCTTCATTGGCAGTCCTGGCAGCGGCAGAGGTGAATGGCAGCTTTACCGCTCGCTGAAAGAAAATGTCCCGCTGGTGAGCGCGGCAATAGAAAGGTTAGTGCGTCTGACGGGGACCTTTACCATCGGATGTGATGACAAGGCTGTGCAGGAGGAAATAAACGACTTTCTCAGATGTGTCAGAGTGAACGGCAGCCAGCAGGGCGTCAACAGCTTTCTGGCAGTGTATCTGGATCAGCTGCTTACTTATGGAACGGCTGTCGGTGAGGTGGTGCCGGACAAAAGCGGAAGGAGGATATCCGCCCTTTATAATGCTTCGCTTGATGATGTGGAGCTGAAGGAGGGAAAGACCCCTTTAGACATTACCTTTATGACAAGGAGCGCTTCGGGCGAGTGGACAGATGTAAAATATCCTGCGCTGATATTGTGTACAACAATTATGAATCAGCCCGGAAAGGTCTACGGCACCTCGCTTTTGAAGGGACTGCCGTTTGTGGGCGATATTGTAATGAGGATATTCAATGCCGTCGGCACCAACTGGGACAGAGTGGGAAACGTGCGTTTTGCCGTATCGTATAAGCCCGGAGAGAGCGACAGGAGCTTTACCAAGGAAAGGGCTGCTGCGATAGCTTCGGAATGGAGCAAGGCAATGAGGAGCCGTGAACCAAGGGATTTCGTGACTGTGGGTGATGTGAATATAAGGGTGATCGGTGCAGAGAACCAGATCCCCGACTGTGAGATACCGCTGAAAATGCTGATGCAGCAGATAGTCGCAAAGCTGTCGATACCGCCGTTTTTGCTGGGGCTTTCATGGTCAACAACTGAGAGGATGTCGGTGCAGCAGGCGGATATTCTGACAAGTGAGCTTGATTTTTACAGAGGACAGCTTGAAGGCTGCATAAGAAGGATATGCGACCTGTATCTGCGTTTCAGCGGCAGAAGTGTGAGGTATGACATTAACTGGGATCACGTCAACCTGCAGGATGAGGTTGAACTGGCAAGAGCAAGACTTTATAATGCTCAGGCGGACAGCCTGGAGGATAAGGAGGAACAATGAGCAAGGATTCAGGAAAACCGGCTCCGGGTGAACTGGAGCTGATAAACAGATATACAAGATCTCCGCTTGGCGAGGATGAAGTGTATGCGTTTTCGGTTGCACTGTGCGACAACGAGATCGACAGGGACTATGAGAGATTCTCGGATGATTCACTGCAAAAGCTCAGTGAGCTTTATGTGGGCGTTACGGGTATTACCGACCATGATCCCAAAAGCAGCAACCAGAGCGCAAGAATTTTTTCATGCCGGGTGGAGGAAATGAAGGGCGTGAAATGCTCGGACGGCAGAGCCTACAAAAGACTTTTCGCCAGAGCATACATCCCTCGCAGTGAAAAAAGCAGGGAATTTATCGCTGAACTGGACAGCGGCATTAAAAAAGAGGTAAGTGTGGGCTGCGCAGTCAGGCACCGTATCTGCTCGATCTGCGGGAAGGAAATTTCCGGATGCGAACATATAAGGGGCAGAAAATACGGCGGCAGACTGTGCTATGCAGAGCTTACGGAGCCGACAGACGCTTATGAGTGGTCGTTTGTGGCAGTGCCTGCCCAGAGAATGGCAGGCGTGGTAAAAAGCTGCGGCTCAGGCGCAGACAGTAATAGGATAAATAAAGGAGTGGTAATGACGGAAATCGAGAAAAAGCTTTTTGCGGGAGAGAAACAGAGCTTTACCGCAGAGGAAATGAAGGAGCTTGTGAGCAGATTCAGGAGCCTTGAAAGAAAGGCGATAGACGGAGAGTTCTATCGTGACAGGCTTATCAGAGAGGTCAAGAGCCTTTCGTCTATCGTTCTGCCGGAGCTTGGCAGGGATACTCTCAGCCATATAACAGAGGGGCTTTCGGTAAGACAGCTTGACGAGCTTATCAAGGCGTTCCAGGCAAAAACAGAAGAAATGCTTCCCGTAAAGCCGCAGATATTCAGAGGCGGCGGCATATCGGCGGGCAGCAACGACGGCTATAAAAATATTTAAAATACAGGAGGTCACACAATGAAAACATCTTTTAACGGATTTAATGAAAATGTTGCTACCTTTGAGGCAGCAAGCGGAGTAGCAGCGGGCAAGGTCGTGGGTATCTCGACAAACGGCAAGGTACAGGCGGTCACCAGCGGAGACTTCTGCGGTGTGTGTAAGAACGTAAGGGGCGATATTGCCGCAGTTCAGCTTACGGGCTATGTGAGAGTGCCTTATACAGGCAGCCTTTCACTTGGCTATCAGAAGATATCCGCAGCAGCAGGCAGCAAGATCGCAGCCGACAGCACCAACGGCAGAGAGCATCTTGTAATTGATATTGACTCTGCCGCTTCGGTAGCAGGCATTATTCTTTGATAAAAGGAGGATCTGAATATGGCATATTTTGACAATATTAGACTTGAAAAGGGTATGTACAACAGCGGCAGGAGCCTTACAGAGGTACTGGAGGAGCTTGATCCCTCCGAAAACTATAAGGGCAGTTCACTGGAGGGGCTGGATCCGTTTCAGAGACAGCTCAAGAGATTCGATATCAAGGTGGGCGGCGCTCATTCTGATCCGGTGATGAAGTTCTTCGAGACCAGCGATTCTGCGGCGCTTTTCCCTGAGTATGTGTCAAGAGCCGTTAAGCAGGGCATTGATTTTAGCGACAAGCTCAAGGATATTGTGGCGACCAAGACTATCATCAACGGTATGGATTACCGTTCTGTTGTGTCAGAGCCTACGGACGACGAAAAGGAGCTGAAGCCTGTTGCCGAGGGTGCTGCTCTTCCTCAGACAAACGTAAGGACAAGTGAAAATCTGGTGAAGCTTATCAAAAGGGGCAGAATGCTTGTGGCTTCCTATGAGGCTATAAAGTATCAGAAGCTCGACCTCTTCACGGTCACTCTCCGTCAGATAGGCGCCCACATTGCAAGAGAGCAGCTCAAGGATGCAGTGAATGTCATTGTAAACGGTGACGGCAACAATAATGCGGCTTCCACGGTTTCGCTCACAACATCAGGTACGCTTACCTATGCCGATCTTATCAAGCTCTGGGCAGGTCTTGCGCCTTATGAACTGAATACAATGCTTGCGCCTACCGATATGATGCAGAAGCTCATGGGGCTTTCGGAGATGAAGGACGCTTTGGCCGGTCTTACCTTCCAGGGCACAGGCAGAATGATAACTCCTCTCGGCGCGAAGCTCCTGCATATTCCGTCAATGACATCGGGCAGCATTATCGGTCTTGACAAGAACTGCGCCCTTGAAATGGTGCAGTCCGGCAATATCGTTATGGATTCCGATAAGCTCATCGACAGACAGCTTGAAAGAGCTTCCATAAGCTGTATCGCAGGCTTTGCGAAGATCATCAAGGACGCTTCAAAGGTGCTTGCATAAGGAGGTATCGGAGTGGACAAGGACAGGGTGATTGAGTTGTTTGCCACACTGTCGGGTCTCTCTGAGGATGAGGTAGGGGAGTATAGATATCTGTGCGGGATCAGCATGGCTGAGATCTCGCGCATGCTCCCCGAAAATGCACATGGCTGCGGCGGCAGAGAAGAGTATGCTGCCGCAGCTCTTGCATATTACCGGTATGTCCTTTGGAGCGTTACCGAGTGCGGCGGGAATATCAAGGTAGGAGATGTATCGGTCGGTTCGGAGAGCAAAAGGCTCGAATATGCCGAACGTATATGGAAAGAGGCGCTTTCTCAGCTTGGTGCAGAACCGAATGACAGCTTTGTCTTCCGGTCATTCACCTGAGCGCGCATTAAGGAGGCAGCATTGAAAAGTATAAGCAGAGCAATAAACAGGATCGGTCTTGAGGTGACTGTTGAAAGTTCGGCCGGTCTGAAAAGGGGCAGGGCGGTCATAAGCCCTGTCAGGTATTATCAAAAACAATGGGGCGGTGTTGAGCATGGCGAACAGGGCAGGAATGAGCCTAAAAGATTTGCCATGTTCTGTTCAAGAGAACTGCTTGAAGATTCGGGTTACGGCAGGCTTATCTATCAGGGCAGCAACAGGTATGTGCTTATCTGGAAGGACGATTACACTTCGAGAGTGGGCTGCTATACAAAGGCCTGTCTCAGAAAGGTAAATGAACAGGAGGTCGCAGATGAGTGATTTTTCGGAAAGCATAATACAGGCTCTTAAAGCGGATGAGAGCTTCGGCGGCTGCGTGATTTTAAGGGCGGACAGCTCTGCGGAAACGGGTTATCCGGTGAAGTCGCCGCTTATATGCGTGGGACGTGAGGAATGTGACCGCATCGGGTTCCTTCTCGGCAGCGAGGACTGTATTTTCGGCAGCGAAAAGCTGAGGGTGAGCGTTATTACTGACGGCAGTAAGGGCGGCGCCTTTTGTGAGGAACTGGCAAGAAGGGTGTGCAGAGCGGTGCTTGAGCATGACAGCGGACGAATGATAGTTTCGGTAAGCGTTGAAAAATGTATGTACGACAGGGCGCTTTTTGCATATAAAGTAATAATGGGGTTTACGCTCAGAGAAGGCAGCTTCTGAGACGGCTTTGGTTGGATATACAAGCCCGGAGGGAGGAGAGTTGGTATTGTTTGAAAAAGAATTTGTCTGCGCAAGGGATGCGGACATTGAAATAAACGGCAGAAAGCTGCTGCAGGCGGAAAAGGCCGTACTCAGGATCGTTTCGGATATTCACAGGGTGCGCAGCTGTTTTTGCAGAGAGGATTCGGGTCATGTTGAGGGCAGGAGGGAGTATAAGCTCAGCCTTACGGGAGTGAGGTTCATGCGGCCGTTTGAAAACTGCAATTTTTATGATCTGGATAACTTTACGGTGTCGCTGCAGCTTGACGGGGAAACTGTAATTCTTGAAGGCTGTATGTGGGACGACTATATGTGGGCGGCTGATAAGGCTCAGTTCAGGGAGCATATAAGCATCATCGCACTGAAAATGAGGAGGGTGGAACAGAATGAAGGAAGCTGAAAATGCCGCTTCTGTAAAAAGCGGCGGGGATTTTTACGCTGAAGAAACGGAAAACATTATAAGACTGTCGGACATTATCCAGGCTGACGCCTTGCGGTATGACAGGCAGATAGATGCGGAGGAGGACGTGTATGAATTGTGACGGCAAAATGAGCTTCGGAGAGTTTGTGTTTCCGAATAATCCACAGCAGATAAGGATAACACGCAGCCGTAATATTTCCGAGCAGCGGCTTATTGACGATGACAGCATTGTTACGGAAAGCGGCATGGATTCAAGGAGGATAAGCGGCGAGGGCGAATTTTTCGGAGAGGACTGCGCCGAACAGTTTGCTTCTCTCAGAAGACTTTTTGAAAAGGGCGGCGGCGGGATACTCTACATACCGTCGCAGCGCCCGATGTTTGCATATTTCAAGGAGCTTCAGATGATCGCCGCCGATATAGGCAGGGTGATAAAGTACAGCTTTACCTTCGTGGAGCGCAGAGAAGGACTGGAAAAACTGCCTGCCGCGTGCAGGATCGCAGACGGCGTAAAAAGTCTGTGGGATTATTCATACGAAAGCGGCATTGACATAGATGCTCTGATAGACCTGAATCCCGATGTGAAAAGACCTGATCTGCCTGTTGAGCGCGGAAGGAGCGTGAGAATGTGCTGACGTTCCGTATTGCCGATAATGACGGAAAGACCGTACTTATGGAGCATCCTATGAGCGTCAGTCTGTCGTCATCGCTAAGCGCTCCGGCAGACAGCCTAAGAGCGGTGTTTGCCGTTGAGGGCGAGGTGCCGGCGCTTTACAGCATAGAGGCTCTTGACGGGGATGAAACGGTATTTTCCGGCCGTATAGACCAGCAGGCTGAGGAATTCAGCGGCAAGGGGCGTTTTCTGACGGTGTATGCAAGAAGCGCCGCCGCCGTTCTTCTCGATAACGAAGCAAGGCCGCAGACCTATATGTGTCCGTCTATGCGTTTCCTTATGAAAAGACATTTTGAGCCGTTGGGCTTTGACAGGTTTGTAGGTCCGGATAAGGTTTTCACCGGTCAGTTTACCGTTGCAAAGGGCATGAGCGAGTGGGCGGTACTGGAAAAGTTCGCAAAGATATTTCTTAACACCGAACCAAGGATAGACAGGACCGGCGCTATTGACGTAAGCGGCAGAGAGGGTGACGGAGAATTGTTCCTGCCGGCGGAAAGCCTTGTTTCATTCCGCCGGGAACTGAAAAACAGCTCTCTCATCTCGGAGATAAGAGCAAGGGCGCTCCCTGACAGGGGCTATGATATGGAGTTCGGCAGTGAGCTTGCAAAAAGCTGCCGTGTGGGACGGATAAGATATGTAAACGCCGTAGAAGGCCGTTCAGGTTCGATAACCGGCGTCAGAAGGCTGCTTGAAAAGTCGGACGCCGCTTATGAGAGAATAACCGCCGAGTGCTGCGGCAGGGCAAAATGCAGCGTGGGAGATGTTCTGACTACCGGTCTGAGCAGCATGCGTTACAGGATAAGAGAATTGAATTATACGCTTGACAGCAGAGGTGAAAGGACAAGAATATATGCGGAGGTGAAAAAGACTTGAGAATATCCGAAAGATTATACAAGGGCAGAGCCGGTGCACTTTCCTGCGGTACCGGCAGGGTGACAAACGGTATAAAGAGCAGAGTTGCGGCGGAGGGCAGCAGCGGTACATCTATGCTTTCGCTGGTGGCGCCTCCGGGAATGGAGTATGTGCCTCACAGGGATGAGGATGCGGTTATACTCAGTGAGGACAACCGCAGGCTCTTTATGGGCATAAGAATGAACAGGACCGAAAATGACCTGAAAGCCGGCGAGCTGCTTCTTTATTCAAAGGGCGGCGCAAGTATATATCTTACCAATGACGGCGAAATAATGATAACCGGTACGGTAATAATAAACGGTGTCCCTCTGGAGGTGGAATGATATGGATATGAAGCTTGGCTTACACGGAGATATGGAAATAAACAGCCTTGGACTTCCTTTTCATATTGCGGGTTTTGAGGAGCTTGTTCAGCGGATATATGTTCTGCTTTCGGCAAAAAAGGGCGGGTTCATCTATAACAGGGAGCTTGGCAGCAGTATAGACAGCGTAAGTCCGGAGGATCCTCAGGCAGTGCCGAAGATCGAAGCATTTGCAAGAAAGGCGCTTGAAAGCATTCCCGAAGCGGAGGTGACGGGAGCGGAAATAAATGACGGCGGGATAACCGTTATGGTGTCGCTGTCCGGTATTGATATAGAAATATTTGTGAGAGGAGGCGGCAGCAATGCCAGTGAGCTATAATGAACTGCTTACACGAATGAAAAATAAATTCACAGAGGAATCCGGTCTGGATGCGGACGAGGCGGGGGACATCGGCATAAGGCTCAGACTGCTTGCGGGAGAATTATATTCTCTCAGAAGCGAGCTTGAATGGATACGCCGGCAGATGTTCCCGAACACGGCGACAGGAGCGCAGCTTGACCTTCACGCCAGTCAGCGCGGTCTGAGCAGACGAAAGGGCGATAAGGCAAGGGGCGGAGTTACGTTTTTGCTTGACACTCCGCTGGAATTCAACATGGTCATTCCCGCAGGCACTGTATGCACGAATATGGACGGTTCTCTGAACTATGTGACTGTATCGGATATCACCATACAGCGTGGTCAGGATTATGCTGCGGCAAACGTCCGGGCTGAGGACAGCGGAGAAAGATACAACGCAGGGCGCAACAGTATTACTACAATAGTTACATATTTTTCGGTGGGCATAAGCATTGCGTCATCGTCAAATTTATGGGGCGGCACCGATGACGAGGACGACGAGTCGCTTCGTGCAAGAATAATGGAAAGTCTGCGCAACACGCCCAACGGCATAAACAGCGCATACTATGAAGCCATTGCTATGAGCGTTGACGGGGTATACTCCGCAAAGGCATACAGGGACACAAACCAGTCCGGATGTGTGATACTTACCATTGGCGGCAGAGGCGCAGCGCCTTCCCAGTCGGTGGTCAGCGCAGTGCAGACGGCTATGATAATGAAAACGCCTCTTGGAATTTCGGTTCTGGTACAGGCGGCATCAGTTCAGCAGGTCACTTTGAATGTAGAGATAAAAGTACGCAGCGGCATGTCGGCTGCCGATGTCATAGCTAAGACCGAAAGCAGGATAGAGAAGTATTTTCAGGAGCTTTCGGTAGGCAGCAGCTTTTATATGTCGGCGGTCGGAAAGGTCATAATGGAGGTTGACGGAGTGGAAAATTTCTGTTTTGCGTCCGGCACTCAGGATATCGCCGCAAACGATGACACTCTTCTGACGCTTGGTTATGTTATCGTTACGGAAATGACCTGACGGGAGGCGGACATGGCTGAATTTGAATTAATGAAGAAGCACCTTGAGGATACCGGGCTTTATGATATTGAGCCTTCGGGCATTGTATATGCAGAGCTTAAAGCCTATGCGGAAGGGCTTGATATTTTCTTTGACGAAGCGGATGAGCTTATACGGGAGTGCTTTATACCGACAGCCGAAAGCTTCGGACTTGAATTGAGGGAAGCTTTGCTGCAGCGTGTCAGTCTGCTGAACACACTTGAAGGCAGGCGCAATGCACTGATAAAGGCATTTTCGATATCGTCTGAGGATTTCACTTCCGAGGGCATGACAAAGGTTGCAGAAAGCTTCAATGCGTCGGGATATTTCAGTTATGACATGACACAGCACAAGGTGACATTCAACTGCCTGAATTCCATTTCATCATCTGACAAGCAGCTGATGAAGGCGCAGATGGAACGATATATCCCGGCATGGTCAAGTCTGGAGATAATCTGAGTTTATGGGGAGGTTTCGCTCTCTGCGGAGCGCGGCCGGGGCGCTGCCCCTGCATCCGCAATATTATTATCATATTGATCGTTAGATAAAAAAATGTCTGTCGCTGATCTGGCGGCAGACATTTTTGTCTTATCTTATAAACTTTAAATTGTCAGGCAGCTGTCGCCGGTTTCAAGCGATGCGATTCCTGTTCTTGCCATTTCAAGAATACCGTAGGGACGCAGACTGCCGATAAGCGTGTCTATCTGGTCGGGTGTGCCTGATGCTCTGAATGTGAGTGACTTGTCACCAAGGTTTACAAGCGATGCGTGATAGGTCGATGTCAGAGAAATGATGTCGTTCTTGGTCTTCTGATCGGCGCTTACTTTAATAAGTATAAGCTCCATGGCTACCGATGAATCATCGGGCATTACCTCAGCTTTTTTTATGTCAACGATCTTCAGCATCTGGTTGATGAACTGCTCTACCTGATCGTCATCACCGCTTATGCGCACTGTGAGACGTGAGTATCCTTCTATTCCCGAAGGACTGGCAGTAAGACTGTCTATATTAAAGCCGCGCCGCGAGATCAGACTGGTGATCCTCAGCAGAACGCCCGGATGGTTATGGGCAAGAATGCCTATGATCTGTTTGTTTTCCATGTGTATCACTCCATTTCGGTAATCATATCGTCCACTGTCTTGCCGGGCGGGATCATCGGCAGAACGTTCTCGTCAGGGGAGATGCGGCAGTCAACTACTACCGGGCCTTTGGTCGAGATGGCTTCTCTCAGTACCTGCTCGGCATCGCTGTCGTTGTGTATTCTCATGCCCTTAACGCCGAAAGCCTCTGCAACTGCGGCAAAATCGGTCTTTCTGTGCGGGTCTGTCTGAGAGAAACGGCAGCCGTAGAAAAGCTTCTGCCACTGACGAACCATTCCCAGAACGGTGTTGTTCAATACCACGATCGTTATGTTAAGGTCGTATGAGCATACTGTGGCAAGCTCGTTGAGATTCATATGGAAACTGCCGTCACCGGTGAAGAGGACGACTTTTTTATCAGGATTTGCAACGGCTGAACCTACTGCTGCGCCCATGCCGTAGCCCATTGTTCCAAGACCGCCGGATGTACACCATCTGCGGGGCTTTTCAAAGCGGTATCTCTGAGATACCCACATCTGATGCTGTCCGACGTCGGTAACAATGATATCGTCATCCTTTGTCATTGAACGTACAAGGTCTATGACATGATATGGATGAGCGTAATTCTCGGATACGGGCGTTTCGGTAACTGCGGATCTCTTTGCCCATTCGGCAAGCATTGCAGTCCATTCGCTGTGCTCTGTCTTTTCAACCGATTCGGTGAGCTTTTTCAGAGTGTCTTTAAGGTCGCCTACAAGGCTGTGGTCGATCCTTACGTTTTTGTTGATCTCAGCTTTATCTATATCAAGCTGGATTATAGTGGCGTCCTTGCCGAATTTTTTTCTGTCGCCGGCAACACGGTCAGAGAAACGTGCGCCTACTGCGATGATAAGGTCGCAGTTATCGGTAGCTTTGCCGGTCTCGTAGCCGCCGTGCATGCCGATAGTACCGATAAACAGTCTGTGAGATGAGGGGAAACCGCCCAGACCCATAACTGATGAAGCAACAGGACAGTCGATCTTTTCGGCAAACTCAAGGAGCTGCTTTTCGGCGTCTGCGCTTACAACGCCGCCGCCCATATATATCATGGGACGCTTTGCGCTGTTGACGGCCTTGGCAGCGGCGAGAAAGTCGGAAGGCTCGGAAATGAGCGGGTTTTCGATCTTTTCGGGAGTTTCCTTTATATATTCGCATTTTGCGCCGGTAACGTCCTTGGTTATATCTATAAGCACAGGCCCCTTTCTGCCGGACATAGCGATGCGGAAGGCCTTGCGGATAACGTTTGCAAGATCCTTTACGTTTTTGACTATAAAGTTATGCTTGGTAACAGGCAGGGTTATACCGCAGATATCGACTTCCTGAAAGCTGTCCCTTGCCAAAAGGTCATTTGACACGTTGCCGGTAATTGCTACCATTGGAATGGAATCCATATATGCCGTAGCGATACCTGTGACAAGGTTGGTAGCGCCGGGGCCTGACGTAGCGATAACAACGCCGCATTTGCCTGTTGTTCTTGCATAGCCGTCGGCAGCATGAGCCGCGCCCTGCTCGTGAGAAGAAAGAATATGAGTGATCCTGTCGCTGTACTTATAGAGAGCGTCGTAAATATTGAGGACTGCGCCTCCGGGATAACCGAATACGGTATCAACGCCCTGTTCAAGCAGACATTCAGCGATGATCTCAGAACCATTGAGCTGCATAATTTATACCTCCGTTTTTTTGTGACCGGCTTGTATCGGTCTGTAATGCAATCAATATACCAATCATACAATTTTTTTATATATAAGTCAACCCTTTAAGGCGGTTTTCACATAGCAAGCGCATGAAACAGGATATATTTTTTTCGGACATATCTTAATATGCTTTCTTTCGCCGCCTTGCGGCGGTGAACTGCCGCTCACGATTTCATGCATAAAGCCTTATTCAGTGAGGCAATGTCATCAACTTAAGGTTTTCTTTCACCGCCTTGCGGCGGTGAGGACGGTTTTTTCGTGACTTGCAGCAAGGGGACGCCCTCTTGCGCAGGGCGTCCCCTCTCAAAAAACAGTCCACCGGACTGTTTTTTGATTCACCCCTTGCGGAGCGCTTG
>CADBPE010000021.1 GCA_902796475.1 uncultured Ruminococcus sp. | reverse complement strand
GGAAAGTATCTTTCGATTTTTTGAAATTGTTTCTTAGTAATTTTCATGTATTTATTATACTACATTATTATATTTAGTGTCAACAGGCTCTAATTTGCTGTTGATATCCTGATCGTTTTCTATTACATTCAAAGATTCCTTTAATTGATTTATAGCACCTGAATAATCACCGCCAGAAGCCGTTTTCTCAGCTTCAGCAAAAATCTGTTTTTTTATATTCAGCACAGTATGAGTCATAAACATCCTTGTTCTCAGAGAGCATATTGTTGTTTTTAAGCAAGTTAATAGCCTCAGCATACTTTTGCTTTCAGCAAGCTTTTCGGCATTTTTCAGTATTTTATCGGATGATGACTCTATGCCGCTTTCAGTTTCCGACACAGCACTTGACTCAGCAATACTGCTATGATTTTTCATCAAAGAACTGCAGGTATTCCGGAGAAAAGCCCTTTGTCAGGAGCATAGGGTTCTCCCCCGCGCCCCTCTCCTTAAAAGCTTGTGTTTGTGATATTCAGTAAAACTCCTTGAGGGCGGTCCTTGTCAGCAATGCTACCGTCTCGACATGTCCTGTGCGCGGGAACATATCTACCGGGAGCGCTTTTACGGTATTGTAGCCTTGTTCTGCAAATATCGCAAGGTCACGGGCAAGCGTGGCGGGGTCGCATGACACATATACGATACGCTTCGGCTTCATGTCCGCAGCTGTGCATATAAGCTCCCTGCCGCAGCCCTTTCGCGGCGGGTCAAGTATTATGCAGTCGGGCGCTATGCCCCGGCTGTTAAGATCGGCAGCAGCCTTTGACGCATCTCCGCAGATAAATTCCGCATTGCTTATGCCGTTTGCGGCGGCGTTCCTGCGGGCGTCCTCTATCGCCTGCGGAATTATCTCCACTCCGATAAGACTTTTTGCTTTGCCCGCCATCGAAAGTCCTATCGTTCCGGTGCCGCAGTACAGATCAAGCAGGGTCTCATCGGCTTGCAGACCGGCGTAATCTGCGGCTATACCATAAAGCCTTTCCGCCTGGTCACGGTTCACCTGATAGAACGACAGCGGCGATATCCTGAATTTCAGTCCGCAAAGCTCGTCGGTTATATAGCCGCTGCCATAAAGTGTACGGCAGTTCTTTCCGGTTATCACGTTTGTCTTTTCCTTATTGATATTCAGCACGACCGTCCGCAGATCTGGCAGCTCTGCGCAAAGCATAGATACAAGCTCCTTTTCGTGCCGCAGCTCGTCGGCGTTTGCTACAATACAGACCATCAGCTCATCAGTCTTCGCGGCGTAACGCAGATACAGGTGACGCAGCACGCCTTTATGCTGTGTTTCGTCATAGGGCGGGATATGATTTTTTTCAGCCCATTTCACGAAGATCTCCGCCGCCTTGTTGAAACCCTCGCTTTGAAGCATACATTCCTTCAGCGGGATAACACGGTGGCTGCGCGGCGCAAAGAAGCCGACGCATATTTTACCGTCCCTGTCATAAGCAACCGGAAGCTGCGCCTTGTTGCGGTAATGGTCGCTTTTTTCGGCGCCCACTATGCTGCCGATGATATCACCGGAGATCCCGCCGATTCGGGTAAGGGCGTCATAGACCCGCTTTTGCTTGAATTTCAGCTCCGCCTCGTATGTGATATGTCTGAACAGACAGCCCCCGCACCTTTCGGATACAGGGCAGTCGGAGCATATCCTGTCCGGTGAAGGGCTTATCATTTTTTCAAGCTTTCCGAAGGCGTAGCTTTTGGCTGTTTTCAGTATTCTTACCTCTGCCCTGTCACCGGCTGCGGCAGACGGCACAAAAACGGTCATGCCGCCGATCCTGCACACGCCGCTGCCCTCGGTGGTATAGTCTATTATTTCGGTCTCATATATTTCATTTTTATTAAGCATACTATTCTCTCCCGATAAATGATTCCGTATTTATGATAAAGCATTTTCCTATAAAAATCAAGCCAATGCGCATAACTGCATGAAAATGCTCTGCGGCGTCACAGCAGACGTTTTTTGGCATAAAAATTCCCGTCCCTCACATGAACAGAATGTGAGGGACGGTTTGTGTAGGGCGTGATAAAACTTGTACTCGGAAATGTTTATGCTGCGTTCATACCTTGATAATGGCATTGATGCGGTTAGAGATAACAGCCGCTGCGGCGATCTTGCAGGCATCAAACGCTATAAAGGGAATAACGCATATATGCAGAGCTTTGATAACGTCCATTCCGCCTTTGTTCTGATTATACACAATTACAAACCAGAGCGTTCCGAAGGCGTAGCAGGCAACAAGTCCGATCACCATTGCAAGAATGCTTATCCATATCTTCGACCCGAACCGGTCATGAAAAAATCCGACAATTACAACGGTGGCGATGAATCCGATCAGGTAGCCGCCTGTGGGTCCGATAATAGCCGAAAAGCCTGATTTGAACTGCGAAAACACCGGCAGACCTACCGCTCCGAGCAGAATGTAGACCAATACGCTTGCAGTACCCCGCTTCAATCCGAGGATACTTCCCGCCAGAAATACTGCCAGCGTCTGCAGTGTGAACGGCACTGTCGTCGGAATGGTTATCAATGAGCATACAGCTATCAGCGCAGAAAAAAGCGAGATAAGCACCATATCCCGAAGCTGAGTGCTGCTTTTGCTTCCGCTTTTTGAGAGCGCCTGCGTCTGCTTGCTCCCGTGTGGTTTATTCATTTTTTTCCTCTTTTCCTTATTTTTTATAATGATATTTTACTATATTTTCTCCGTATTGTCAACCGATAATCAAAATTAAAGGTTGACAATCTCACATTTAATCATAAATACAAGTTTTTTAGGAAGGGGCGCGGGCTCGGGTGGATAATTTAAACACAAACACAAGTTTTTTAGGAAGGGGGGACAACCCTTTGTTCCAACAAAGGGTTTCCCCCAGATAATCGCGCTGTGCATAAAATTGTTGACAAATATGCAGTTTTGAAGGATAATAGTAATGTATCGTGCAAAGCGGTATTCTCTGAAACAGAAAGGAAGGATTTTGTAATGGGCTACACTATTGCTCAGAAAATCATTAAGGCTCATCTTCTCAGCGGCGACATGACCGTTGGAAGTGAAGTCGGTCTTAAAATTGACCAGACTCTTACTCAGGACGCGACCGGAACTATGGCGTATCTCGAATTTGAGGCTATCGGCGTTCCCCGCGTTAAAACAGAAAAAAGCGTCGCTTATATCGACCACAATACACTTCAGACAGGCTTTGAAAATGCCGATGACCACAGGTTTATACAGTCTGTATGCAAAAAACACGGCATCTACTTCTCACGCCCCGGAAACGGTATCTGCCATCAGGTACATCTTGAACGCTTCGGCAAGCCCGGCAAGACTCTTATCGGTTCTGACAGCCATACGCCTACCGGCGGCGGCATTGGTATGCTCGCTATCGGCGCAGGCGGTCTTGACGTTGCCGTAGCTATGGGCGGCGGCGCTTACTACATTCAGATGCCGAAAATGGTAAGGGTAAACCTTACAGGCAAGCTCCAACCCTGGGTATCCGCTAAGGATATCATCCTTGAGGTGCTGCGCATCATGTCCGTTAAGGGCGGCGTGGGCAAGATCGTCGAATACGGCGGCGAGGGCGTGAAGACACTTACCGTTCCCGAAAGAGCTACCATCACAAATATGGGCGCAGAGCTTGGCGCAACTACCTCTGTCTTCCCCTCGGACGAGATCACAAGAGAGTTTATGAAGGCTCAGGGCAGAGAAAATGACTGGACAGAACTGAGCAGCGACGATGACGCAGTATTTGACGAGGTCATCGACATCGACCTTTCTGCGCTTGTTCCTATGGCTGCATGTCCGCACAGCCCCGATAATGTCAAAACTATCGAGGAGATCGGTCCGCAGAAGATAGATCAGGTCTGCATCGGCTCATGCACAAACTCTTCTTATCTTGACCTGATGAGAGTTGCTGCTATCCTCAAGGGTAAAACAGTGCATCCGGATGTCAGTCTGGCTATTGCGCCCGGTTCAAAGCAGGTCTATAATATGCTTGCCCGCAACGGCGCTCTTGCGGATATTATCGAAGCCGGCGCAAGGATACTTGAATGTGCCTGCGGTCCGTGTATCGGTATGGGTCAGTCGCCTAATTCAAAGGGTATCTCTCTGCGTACATTTAACCGTAACTTCGAGGGCAGAAGCGGCACCCGTGACGGTCAGATATATCTCGTAAGCCCCGAAACTGCCGCAGCTTCTGCGATCGCCGGCGTATTCACCGACCCGAGGACCCTTGGCGACGCCGTGAATATCCCGCTGCCTGAGAAGTTTGAATTCAATGACAACATGGTGCTTGCTCCCGCTCCCGTTGAAGAAATGGACAGCGTTGAGATACTTCGCGGACCAAACATCAAGCCTTATCCCAAAACAGAGCCGCTTGCCGAGAATATCGACGTCCGCTGCTCGCTCAAGGTCGGCGACAACATCACTACCGACCATATTATGCCTGCCGGCGCAAAGATACTGCCTCTGCGTTCAAATATTCCCGCAATTTCCGAGCATTGCTTTACAGTATGCGATAAGGACTTCCCGCTGCGCGCAAAGGCATACGGCAGCAGCATCATAATCGGCGGCGTAAACTACGGACAGGGCTCTTCTCGTGAGCATGCAGCTCTTGCACCGCTCTATTTAGGAATAAAGGCCGTTGTGGTGAAGTCGTTTGCGCGTATCCACCGCGCTAACCTTATCAACGCCGGAATACTGCCGCTTACATTCGTAAACGAGAACGATTACGACAACATAAACGAAGGCGACGAGCTTTCACTTCCCGCTATCCGCAAGACCATCGCAGCAGGCAAGACGCATCTGCTCCTCGTGAATAAAACACAGGGCAAGGAGATACCGGTGCTTTGCGAGCTTTCAGGCAGAACAAAGGATATTATTCTTGCCGGCGGTCTGCTTGACTATACCAAACAGAACGGCTGATCCTTTCGCATAGCCGAAGGACACAGCGATACCTTAAAGGTATATTATTATGAAAGGATGATCTCCAATGGCTAAAATACAGATGAAGACCCCGCTTGTCGAAATGGACGGCGACGAGATGACAAGAATTATCTGGAAGATGATAAAGGACACTCTTATCCTTCCTTATGTCGATCTCAAAACAGAATACTATGATCTTGGTCTTGAAAACAGAGAGAAAACCAAGGATCAGGTAACGGTTGACAGCGCCGAAGCTACCAAAAAATACGGCGTTGCCGTAAAATGCGCAACTATCACACCCAATGCCGACCGTGTTAAGGAATATAATCTTACTCAGATGTGGAAGTCCCCTAACGGCACTATCAGAGCTATTCTTGACGGAACCGTTTTCAGAACGCCCATAGTCGTAAAGGGCATAACTCCCTACATTCCCACATGGACAAAGCCCATTACCATTGCCCGTCACGCTTACGGAGATGTTTACAAGAACACCGAAATGGTAGTTTCTGACGGCAGCAAGGCAGAGCTTGTAGTTACCGACAAGGACGGCAACGAGACCCGCCAGCTCATTCACGAGTTCAAGGGCACTGACGGCATCATTCAGGGACTGCATAACCTTGACAAGAGCATCGGCAGCTTTGCAAGAGCCTGCTTCAACTTTGCTCTTGACAAAAAGCAGGATATCTGGTTTGCTTCAAAGGACACCATCTCCAAGAAGTACGACCACCGCTTCAAGGATATTTTCAACGAGATATTCGAGAACGAGTATAAAGAAAAGTTTGCCGAAGCAGGCATAACCTACTTTTACACCCTTATCGATGACGCCGTTGCAAGAGTTATCCGTTCCGAGGGCGGCTACATCTGGGCTTGCAAGAACTACGACGGCGACGTTATGTCCGACATGGTAGCTACCGCATTCGGCTCTCTTGCAATGATGACATCTGTACTGGTATCACCCGACGGTATTTACGAATACGAAGCCGCTCACGGAACCGTACAGCGTCATTATTATAAGTATCTCAAGGGCGAGACCACCTCTACTAACTCGGTTGCGACACTTTTCGCATGGTCAGGCGCTCTGAGAAAGCGCGGACAGCTTGACGATCTTCCGGAGCTTGTAAATTACGCCGATAAGCTTGAGCAGGCAACGATAGCCACGATCGAGGACGGCATAATGACCGGAGATCTCGCAGCGCTTTCCACTCTTGAAAACAAGACAAAGGTAGACACAGAGACCTTCCTTGTAGAGATAAACAAGAGACTCTCAGTTCTCATTTAAAAAACTCATCATTCCCGTCGTCCTCTCCCCTCTTCCCTTTTTGAGAAGTATCCGGACGGCGGGATATTTTACTGCGCTGAGCTAATAATAAAAAATCAAAAAAATATAAATAAAGTGTTGACATTCCGACCGGAATGTGGTAATATAATAAAGTCGCAGGAAACAAACAGCGACATTATGGAGAGGTATCGAAGCGGTCATAACGAGGCGGTCTTGAAAACCGTTTGACGGAAACGTCACATGGGTTCGAATCCCATCCTCT
>CADBPE010000020.1 GCA_902796475.1 uncultured Ruminococcus sp. | reverse complement strand
GATTTCAGAACGGCATCTATCGTTTCCTTCCAAAGCCCTGTGATCTTCATGCTTCTGACAAATTCGTCACGCACTTCCTTGTTCGGAATATAAATACGCTTTGTGTCTGAACGATACGCAAGATAACCTAAATGAACAAGCAAAGTCAACACATCATCCGCACAGTGAAAGGTCACCATGTCGTTCTGGAAGGTACCTGCGTCGATCTCTATTTCCTCTCCAGCTAACAGCTTTTCGACTGTATCGTGCAGTCCGTCATAGTTCATGGCGATGTAATTCGATAATGCCTCATACACCTCTGTTTTTGTCCAGTAGCTGTCAAAACTCTGCTCTTCTATTGCCTGAACGACCGAGTTGGGACAATACAATTCTGTATTATCCAATTTATAGCCGTCATACCAGGCTTGCATCAAGTCAAAATCCATGTTTTGATGTTTGCACAGCCCCTGCACCTCTATGTTGGTGAAACCGGAAAATCTACTGAACGCCGCCGATTTAAGCATGGAATACTCCCTGAACATATTCAGAGCAGAATGTGATCCGTACTTTTTTATCGGCAGTATACCGGTCATATATGCAAGGGCAACGTATGTTTTATCCTTCAACAGATTCCTGATGTAGTCAAGATATATCTTCTGTGCATCCTTGTTGTCCATGTTTTCACGCATGACACAATCCCATTCATCAATAAGAAAAACAAAAGGTATCCTATTCTGTTTATATAGTCTTTCTAAATTATAAACCAGACCCATTTCATAGCGAAGTCTGAAATCTTCATAATCATCCTCCAGATCATACATAATGCTTTTTGACAAAAGCTCAAGCATATTTCCTATATCATGACTTTCGCTCAGAAACTGCTGCATATTCAGATAGATGACATTGTACTTGTTAAGATGATCCAGATAGCCTTCATCCTTTGAAACAGCAAGTCCGTCAAACAGTTCCCGGCTGTCGCAGCCCTTGCTATAGTAAGCCGCAAGCATACCTAAGTTGACGGATTTACCGAAACGCCTCGGACGGCTGACGCAGATATACTTTTGCTCACTGCTTACTCTTTTATTGGTCACAGAGATCAGTTCCGACTTATCTACATAGATCTGAGAATTCAAAGCCTGTCTGAACCTGTCATTCCCCGGATTAAGAAATATTCCCATAGTATGATCACCCGCCAGTTATTGCTTTCTGAGCTTATTATATCATGTTTAAGTTTACAGTTCAACAACATAGTAAAGATTTTCAGTTATATATTCTTCTCAATGTTATGTTTTATTATATCACAAGCCATATCCGAAAACACACTATATCTGGCGCGGTGATCACAAAAAATGTTGAGAGCTCTTTTGTAAGCTCTGCCGGAAGTAGCAGATTTGGAAAGAACTTCGAGTCAGAGGTTTCCACAATGAAGTATTCCGGACGCTCGACAAAGTCGTTGACCGTTTGTGCGACACCATCCGCAGCCTGACCCGCGAAACCATCCAGAGTATCACAGGTCTATCTTGGATATTGTCATGTTTTGTTAAGGAAGAGTATTATACCATGTTCTGAAAAGCTTCCAAACCACAGGTCTGAAGGTCGTTCCTTGTCAGATCTTTCACAGTGATTTTCGTTATCTTACCTATACAATGCAACGGAAATTCTATGCTATCTTTTTAATATAAAGCTTGACCTGGGGTAATGTTAATATGCTATAATCTATATATAAAATGAAATCTGGCAAAAATACTGTCGCATACCGATAAAAAGCTTTACCAATCGAAATAGTTTTCAATTGCGACCCGGAAGGTCGTGCCTTGTCGGAGATTACCCCTCGAATATGACACCGGCGGCACACCAGTTATAATTATATTATAGCAAAAAGCTTTTCGGGTCAGCAATGTTATCAACTGCGGGCAGGAAGGTCGTGCTTTGTTATACCTTTTCACGCGATCATAACGACGCATAAGACCTTGTATGCTCCCGCGGGACCTATCAAGGAGGAGGTGATAGTCCGGGTAAAAACCTTTTCGTTTATTATTTTGTCTGCGTATAAAAATGCAAAAAGAATTAAAAAGGAGACATTAACATGGAAATGAAATTCTATATCTGCGAAACCTGCGGAAACATGATCGCAATGCTGAAAAGATCAGGCGTATCTGTTATGTGCTGCGGCAAGAAAATGACTGAGCTTGAGCCGGGAACTACAGATGCAGCCGTTGAAAAACACGTCCCTGTTTTTGAGGTCAAGGATAACAAGGTGTTTGTTACTGTCGGATCTGTTGAGCATCCGATGCTTGAAGAACACTTCATCGAATGGATAGCTGTCCAGACCAATCTCGGCAATCAGCGTAAGGAGTTGAAGCCTAGCGAGAAACCGCAGGCCTGCTTTGCACTTTGCGAGGGCGAAGTAGTCGAGGCAGTTTATGCTTACTGCAATCTGCACAGCCTGTGGAAGGCATGAACCTTCATAGATACATAATAAAACCCAATTATTAATACGGAGGGAAAAATATGGCAAATAAATACGCGGGAACCCAGACCGAAAAGAATCTTGAGGCTGCCTTTGCGGGCGAATCAATGGCGCGAAATAAGTATACTTATTTTGCTTCAAAGGCTAAGAAGGAAGGCTTTGAGCAGATAGCTGCTCTCTTCCTCAAAACAGCTGACAATGAAAAGGAACACGCAAAAATGTGGTTCAAGGAGCTTGGCGGCATAGGTGATACTGCGGAGAATTTGGGTGCCGCCGCAGACGGAGAAAACTACGAATGGACGGATATGTATGAGGGCTTTGCAAAAACAGCCGAGGCTGAGGGCTTTCCGGAGCTTGCAGCGAAATTCCGTCTTGTTGCCGCTATCGAAAAGCACCACGAAGAACGCTACCGCGCACTTCTGAAAAACGTCGAGACTGCCCAGGTCTTTGAGAAAAGCGAGGTCAAGGTATGGGAGTGCCGCAACTGCGGTCATATTGTCGTCGGGACAAAGGCTCCAGAGGTCTGTCCGACCTGCAATCACCCGCAGAGCTTTTTTGAGGTACACGCGGAAAACTACTAATCGCAGGTAAACAGGTCGGAAAACAGGTGAAGCTATAAAAAGCTCCCTGTACAACAGTTATTTCCGGCTTGCTTCAGACTTGAGGATATTCCTACTCAAAGCATCATTGATCCTTTGTAAAAAAACGGTGACTTGACCGGATAAGTCACCGTTTTCTCTTTTTTCTGAATCCGTGAAAGTCCGGAATTTAAGGCAACACCGCACAAAGAGCGCCTGACGCCTTAAAATGTTACGTTTATAGTGATCACATCCGTTTATTTATTCAGATCAAGAGTATCATACCAGATTTGAAAGCAAGGAAAGAATTGAAACTGCTTTCACAGATAAAGAGATCAGGGTAAAATATGACCTGCGGAAAGATACAGACTGTACCATTCATCACGGGTAAGCGTGATGTCGGCAGCAGATGCAATATCACTCAATCTCTGCTTGTTCATAGTCCCTGCAATAAGCTGAACACCGGAAGGCTGTCTGAGAAGCCATGCCGCTGCAACAGCCGTTTTGCTTGTATCGTATTTTGCAGCAAGCTCCCCAAGTCTCCAGTTCAGGTCGGGATATGTATCATTATCGTCAATAAATGTGCCGTTTTTACCTTGAAACGGAGACCATACCTGCATTGTCATATCGTTCACTCTGCAATAATCAAGTATCGAACCGCTGCGGTCAACTGCTCCTTCTGTCTGCATATTCGCTTCAAGTCCTTCGGATATCATTGAAGAAAACGGGAGACTCAGCTGCATCTGGTCTATACATATCTCCTGACTGACATATTTTTTAAGAAGCTCTATCTGCAAAGGCCGGTGATTTGAAACTCCGAAATACCTGACTTTTCCGCTGTTATGCAGATCATCAAATGCTTTTGCAACCTCTTCCGGTTCGACCAGCGCATCGGGGCGGTGCAGCAGCAGGATATCAAGATATTCGGTATTCAGCCGTCTGAGTATGCCGTCGACCGAATCTATGATATATTTATAGGAAAGATCATACATCTTCCCGGTACGATACCGCATTTTGACTGAAGAATGATACTTTCTCTTGGTATATCGAGCTTCGAAAGCCCCTCGGCAAATATCCTTTCACACTCTCCTCCGCCGTAAATATCGGCATGGTCAAAAAAATCAATCCCAAGCTCCAATGTATGATAAAGATAACTCGGTACCTCTGATCTGTCAAGTTCTGTTATTCTCATGCACCCCAAAGCAACAGCTGGTATTTTCAGACCGGTTTTTCCCAAATTGATCGTTTTCATT
>CADBPE010000019.1 GCA_902796475.1 uncultured Ruminococcus sp. | reverse complement strand
CTTCTGCCTTCGGCAGAGGTCTCCACCGGAGACCCGCGCCCCTGGACCTGCAAGCCTTTGAAAAGGCTTGAGCGAAACTTTTGTGTTTGGTTTTTGGTTTGATATTTTTGGGCGCGGCAGATCAATGCACAAATGCGTGCTCAAGATTGATATGAGATACCTCGTTTCCGACATTCCTGCCAAGAAATATCTCGGCAGTGCGGCGGAAATCTTCTACTGTGTCGCTTACATAATAACGGCAGCTTCCCGGCTCAGTGCTGCGGTTGAATAGATTGTTCTTCTCAAGAAGCTTTACGGCATAAAGCGCTGTCTCTTTGCCCGAATCTATAAGCGTTACTTTCCCGTCAAGATAATTCGAGATGGCTTGCGCAATTATCGGAAAATGTGTGCAGCCCAGTATCAGCGTGTCAATGTCCTGCTCCTTAAGCCCTTTAAGATACCTCTCCACAACTAATTTTACAATATCGTCATCGGGTGAGATGAAGCTGTTCTCTACAAGCGATACAAAAAGCGGACAATCCTGCTGGAAAACCGAAAAGCTCCTGTCAAGACGCAGCAGCTCGTTTTTGTAGGAGCCGCTGTTTACCGTTGCCGAGGTGCCGATAACGCCTATCCTGCCGTTTTTGGTGGCATGCGCGGCGGCGTATGCGGTTGGCGCGACTACTCCTGTGAACGGAACAGGCAGCTCGTCCTTGAGGTTCACTGCAACAGAGCTTACAGTACCGCATGCGGCGATTATCATTTTTACGCCCCGTGACAGAAGAAAATCAGCGTCCTGCTCGGCATAGCGTATTATGGTGCGCTTGCTGCGGTTGCCGTAAGGTACACGCGCGGTATCGCCGAAGTAGATGACGTTTTCATTCGGAAGCAGCTTTACAAGCTCCTTTACGGCGGTAAGTCCGCCCAGTCCGGAGTCAAAAATACCTATTGCATTCTCAGTCATCCTTACCGGTCCTTTCAAAGGCGTATTTTATCAGCTCCTCGATGAGCGTCTGACCCTCGATACCGCTGGCAGCCATGAGCTTTGGATACATACTTATGGACGTAAAGCCCGGAAGAGTGTTTATCTCGTTGAGAAGCACCCTGCCTTCCTTGGTAACAAAGAAATCGACTCTTGAAAGTCCGGTGCAGCCTATTTTGGTGTATGCCTTTACAGCGATAGACTTTACCTTTTCAATAAGCTCGTCGCTTATCCTTGCGGGAATGTAAAGCTGAGAGTTGGCATTGTTGTACTTTGCGTCATAATCATAGAACTCACTTGCGGGGGCTATCTGACCGGGAACCGATGCAAACGGCTTTTCGTTGCCCAGAACAGCACATTCCACCTCGGCGCCGTCTATGTTTTCTTCAATTACTATCTTTGAATCCTCACGCGAAGCGACCTCAATGGCTTTGATAAGCTCATCTCTGTTGTGCGCCTTGCTTATGCCTACCGATGAACCGGCGTTTGCGGGCTTTACAAACAGCGGGTAGCTGCCAAGCTCTTTTTCAACACGGGCAACAACGGCTTCGGGTGCGGCTTTGTATTCGTGAGAATAGAACCATGTGAATCTTGCCTGATCTATGCCGAATTTTTCAAGCAATATATTGGTTACGGCCTTGTCCATGCAGGCTGCCGAGGCGAGTACGCCGCAGCCTACATACGGAATGCCTGACATTTCAAAAATGCCCTGAATTGTCCCGTCCTCACCGTTTTTGCCGTGAAGCACAGGGAAGATCACGTCTAACTTGATTATTTCGGTGCGGTCGGGATAAACTACGACCATGCCCGATAATGAGGGCGCCGGCGCAATAAACGCTGTTTTGTTGTCGGGATGCTTTTCCCAGCTGCCGTCTGCAATAGCGGCGGTTTCGCCGGAGTAGAGCAGCCATTTGCCCTGTTTGGTTATTCCGACGGTGAACACTTCATACTTTTCACGGGGGATAGTGTTTATAACGTAGGTCGCGGATACCCTTGAAACCTCATGCTCAGAGGATTTTCCGCCGAAGATGACTGCAATACGCTTTTTCTGCATGATATCACTCTCCAAAAGCTGTCTAAAAAAGTTCCTGCCGCATTGCGGCGGACTGACGGTTTTATGTAATGCCCGCCTTTTTTTGCATCGAAACGCCGCCTTCCGGCATTTTTCGCGCAATAAGCGGACATTCGCCTGGTACAATCCTTATAATACCACACTTTGTCCCGCAGTGCAATTATTAATTATATGTATAGCATTTTCATTGATTAGAACATATTTCAAGACCTGCAAACCTTTTGTGCAAAATGCTGAATATTTGCTGAAATGGTATTTTATACAAGAAAAGGTATTGATTTTTGTTAATGGTCATGGTATTATAGAGAAAAAGTTACAGAGTTGACACCGAATGAAACCAATTAGTAAAATTTCTGTTAAACAGAATATCACGTTGTAATTAAAGGATACAGGACATTACCTGAATACGCAAGAATCTGAAAGGGGTAACATCTAAATGACAAAACGATTCGTCAAAAAGTCACTCGCGTTGGTGCTGTCAATAATGATCGCTGCGCTGATGCTGATATCGGGTGCGCCTATGGCATCCGCTGAAACTTCAACAAATGTTGGTCTTGCGGCTCACTGCCTTAAAGCATACAGAGAAGGATGGATATATGTTTACGGCAGTGCTCAGTACGGAGTTGTAGACTGCTCCGGACTTATAGTTACATATAATGGTGTAGGAGGAAGCAGAGTGGATATGCTCGGTTCCTCTTATGAGTGGGGATATGTGAGCAACGGAGTTCCGAATATCCACGGTCTTGGTCTTCACAGCCCGGGTCATGTAGGAGTATACATCGGCTCAGGCATGGCTGTAGACGCCAGGGACGTTGGAATCAATATGTGCTACCAGAATGTTTACACAAGACCCTGGGTAGAATGGTTCAAGTTTGCAGGCGTTTCCTATCCTGAAAACGGCTGGGTGCTTCTGGACGGCGAATCCTTCTACTATGAGAACGGCGAGTATCTGACAGATACATCAAGAACACTTGGCGGCGTTACATATTATTTCAACTCCGCAGGTGTTTCAAACATCAATCCTCCCGCAGACAGCTACGAGGCTACCGACTATTCATACATCTCAGATCACGGCTCATCATACAACTATTATTATGATGATGACGATGACGACGATGATGACGACAACTACTACAACTACTACAGCTACTATTCAGAAGACGACGATGATGAAGAAGAGCAGGCAAGACTTGAAGAAGAAAGAAGACAGCAGGAGGAAGCTCTGAGAAAGCAGAGGGAAGAGGAAGAGGCAGCAAGGAAGAAGGCCGAAGAGGAAGCCAAGAAGAAGGCTGAGGAAGAGGCCAGGAAGAAGGCTGAAGAGGAAGCAAAGAGGAAGGCCGAAGAGGAAGCCAGGAGAAAGGCTGAAGCAGAGGCAAAGAAGAAGGCCGAAGAGGAAGCCAGAAAGAAAGCCGAAGAGGAAAGAAGGAAGGCTGAAGAAAACGCTGTTATAGCTGAGTACGATTACGAGGACACAGATGACAGCAAGACCGTTACAGCTATCCAGACCAGACTTTATGAACTTGGTTATCTTACAAAGAAGGCTACCGGTTACTACGGTGAAGATACAGTAAACGCTGTTATGGTATTCCAGAATATGAACGACCTTGATGTAACAGGCGTTGTTACTGCAAAGACCTACAAGGTGCTTAAATCCGACAAGGCAAAGAACGACTTTAACCTTCTTGAGCAGGGCGCTGTTGACAACAGCATTGAGCTTAAAGTAACAGCCCTCCAGGAAAGACTTTCAGAACTCAAGTATTACTATGATGATATTACAGGCTACTACGGCGAGCTTACAGCAAGCGCTATAAAGCAGTTCCAGAAGAACAACGAGCTTACCGTTACAGGCGCGGCTGATCCTGAGACACAGCTCAAGCTGTTCAGCGACAAGGCTAAGGAAAACCCCAACGCAGGCTGTGTAGTTTACGGCGAGAGCGGCGCTCTTATTGAGAAGTATCAGAAGAGACTTATCGAGCTGAGATATCTTTCAGGTCTGGTGACAGGCAAATTTGACGATGCTACACTTGAAGCAACTCACATTTACCAGAAGACAGCAGGACTTGCAGAGGATGACAAGCTCACACCCGAACAGCTTGAAGTATTCTATTCAGACAAGGCAGTAAAGCCTGCTGATTATGAGGTCATGAAGTACGGCTTCTCCGGCGAGGACGTAGCTCAGCTCCAGTCAAGACTTGCTTCGCTCAAATATTACAATGACAAGACTTCAGGCGTATACACCAAAGCAGTTGCAGCATCTGTTGAGCAGTTCCAGAAGGATTTTGATCTTGATGTAACAGGTATCGCTGATGCAAAGACCGTTGAGGCTATCAAGAAGGAAACACAGAGAGAGTCTAACGAGGCCGGCGAGCAGTACATTCTGAAGACGGCTACAATATCCGACAATGCTCTTGCAGGCGTTGCAGATGTTAAGCCTGCCGAGGTCAAGATGAGCAAGACAGTTGAGAATGATTTTGCAAAGACACTTATCGCTCTTGGCGCAGTGCTTGTTGTAGTGCTTCTTTTCACAGCAGTTTTCGTATTTGAACTGAAGAAAAAGTCATCCAAGCAGAAGGCTGACAAGAAGTAATTTATCAGGGACACATTATCAAACGGTAATGTGTCCTTTTTTATAGAAAGCAGTTATAAAGAGATCGTCAAAGTTGGAAAATAGTAAGAGCCGCGATGCATTTATCTCCGAAAGAGTAAACTAACATTGCGAATACGGGAGTGCAGGCTCTGCGGCGGCAGCCGGGGCGTTATTTGTGCGTTTGCTTACATTCGGCTTCTCCGTAATAGTGATGAAGGATTTCCTTGTAATCGGCGCCTTGCTGAGCCATAGCGTTTGCACCGTACTGGCTGAGCCCTACGCCGTGACCGTAGCCGTTTACGGTAAAGACAAAGTTGTCGCCTTCGTCGCTTATGTCAAAATTTGCGCTTCTCAGATTTAGAACTTCCCTTATCTGCGCTCCTGTAAATTCCTGATCTCCAATGGTTATTTTAAGCACAGTGCCAGACTTTGTCCTTTCAGGCTCGCCTATCCGGCTGCCTTTTTCGTCAGGCAGAGTGAAGTCTTTTTTCAGAGAGGTCAGGGCGCTGCAAAGCTCCTCGGCACTTACGGCGGTCTCGGTGCGCTGATCGGGCGCTTTCAGGTCAAACGGACTTGGCGCTGCACGAAGATACGGACTGTCAAACCCGAAAATATCCTTGGCGTTCTCGGTGTTGCCGGACGACAGGGCAAAATATGTGGCGTCAATAAGTTTGCCCTTGTCATCGCACAGTACCTCGCCGAAACATTCGTCAACCGCCTGATCTATCCTTTTGCGTGACCGCGTGTAAAGCTCGCCCCACTTTTTCTTCATGGCTTCATCGCTTAGCCAGACCTGATTTGCGGAAAGGTCGGCGCTTATATCGGCGCCCTTTAATTCCGGGTCGGGAGAGGAACGCTGCTTTTCACGCATCAGACAGAAATGTGTGTAGCAGGCGACACACTGGGCTTTCAGCGCCTCTATCTCGTAAAGCGGAGCCATTTCATAGCCGAGTGCGCCGCAGCAGAATTCCCTGTCGTCCACGGTGATAATCTTTCCGCTTGAGGTATCTAAGATTTTAAAGTACTGCTCGTCTGAGGGAGCGTTTTCGTCCTTTGAGGTATCGTCAGGCTTGTCCTCCGGAGCGGGAGAAGACCGGCTTACAGAGCTTTCTTCGGCTGAAGCATCCTCATAAACGGGCAGAGCGTCTTTTTCTATGCTTCCAAGTGACAGAAGAGGCAGCAGAGCCATTATTACAAAGGCGGCTATTGAGCATATTACTTTTCTTTTCATATCCTTACCCTCCACAGATATTCCATAATTACTATGCGCCGGACGATGAAAAAATTCTGAATGGGGTGCAGAGGCAGAAAAACAGGCCGTGATTTCCGGAGCGAAAAACACGGAAATCAATTTTCAAAAAAGCGATCCGTCAGAGTAGAAAATCTCATCAAACCACGCAGCGTTTTAATTACAAACACAAGTTTTTTAGGAAGGGGGTCCGGGGGAGAACCCTTTGTTTCTAACAAAGGGTTTCCCCCGGTGTGACTTG
>CADBPE010000018.1 GCA_902796475.1 uncultured Ruminococcus sp. | reverse complement strand
AGTCGGCAAGACCTTCGCATACTGGGAACTGGACGGCAAGGTATTTACTTATAATCCGACCATATACATTATGGCTGTCAAAAACTGCACAATAGAAGCAGTCTATACTACTGAGGGCAGTGATGCAGAAGAAAAGGGTACAGCAATGATAATGTCAATGCTATATGACAACATTATTCAGAAGCTCTCGATAAATGTATATCTTACAATTCCGGAAAATGCGGTTATTTCCAAAGCAGGACTGGTAGCATCGTTCTCCGAGAATTTTGATCCGGCAACACAGGTACTCACAAGCGACAATGCGCAGTATGTCAAGTCGTCCGTATCAGCCGAAGGTCAGAGCGCGCCCGTTAACTACACATGGAACCTCAGGGGCGTTCCTACCGGTAAGACGATCTATGCAAGAGCATATCTTGTTTATACTCTTGACGGCAAGATCCACACGGTATATGGCGAACTTAAAAGCATTACCACATAATGAACGGAGGACAAAACAAATGAAGAAAACATATGAAGCTTTAGAGATCGAAATAATCGAGTTCGATACCGAAGATGTTATCAGAACATCGTTGATCAACGATGTTGCTGATCAAGATTACTCTACCCCCTGAGTTGTTTTAACTTATTCATGCGGCAGGCAGTCCAAAAAATTGCCTGCCGTTTATCATAAGATGAAATTATATGTACAAAATAATTCACATAAGCATTAATATCCAATTTACTGACATATCTAAAGAATAAATGAGGTATATTATATGGTAAGCGTAAAAAAGATCAAAAAAATGTACGGCTCTCCGACCTGCCGTCAGTGTGTCAATAAAACATACAGAGTACACCTGCTGCACACCGACTGCCGGTACGAATTGATCTATCCGAAAAAATGCCCGCGCTGCGGCGAGATGAAGAATATAGTCACCGGATTCATGCTGAGCGGATACCTTAAAACATTATTCAAAAAGGGCAAAAAATATGGAACTGATTAAACAGTTCCTTGCCAAAATACAAGTTTTTTAGGAAAGGGGGCGCGGGTCTCCGGGGGAGACCTCTCTGACACAGGCTGAGAAGCGCCGACCGAGCCGACAGGCGAGAAGGGGGGATAACCCTTTGTTCCTAAAAAAGGGTTTCCCCAGTATGACTTGCAGCGCAAAATTGATTTCCGTAACTTACAACAGATTTCAATTGACAAGCATATCCGATTATGTTATAATCTTATAAAGTTGGACAGAGGGATATCCTCGGGTCACGAATGTGACAGCGATGTATTTTATCGCGGGACTGCAAAAGCTTGCAGTCCCGTTTTTTTATAGATCATAGGCATAACACAGGGAGGAAACAGAATGAAACAGAGATCTATCGGAGAAGCGACCGTAAAAACCGCTGTAAAGGTGTCTGCCGTAAGTATTATCACAAATACGGTTCTTGCTGCGGGAAAAGCTGCCGCCGGTATTATCGCTAATTCTCCGGCAATGTTAAGCGATGGCGTACACTCGGCGTCGGATGTTTTCAGCAGCATCATCGTAATAATAGGAGTAAAGATTTCCGCAAAAAAATCCGATAAGCTTCATCCATACGGACATGAGAGATTTGAATGTGTCGCCGCTATCGTACTTGCCGTCGTACTGGCAGTGACAGGCTGTTTTATCGGCGCTGAGGCTATTTCGAGGTTAAGCTCCGGCAATCTTGATGAGATGCCTGAACCCGGTCTTGCGGCATTGATCGCTGCAATTATTTCCATACTTATCAAAGAGGCTATGTTCTGGTACACACGCTTCTATGCAAAAAAGATAGACTCCGGCGCATTAATGGCAGACGCCTGGCACCACAGGAGCGATGCTCTTTCGTCTGTCGGAGCGCTGATAGGCATAGCAGGAGCAAGAAACGGCTTCCCGATACTGGAACCGATAGCAAGTCTTGTTATCTGCCTTTTCATTATGAAGGCTGCCTTTGATATATTTAAAGATGCCGTTGATAAAATGGTAGATAAATCCTGTGATGCTGAGACTGAAGATTCCATTCGCGCCTGTGTGTTGGAGCAGTCCGATGTTATGGGGATAGATATGCTCAAGACCCGTGTTTTCGGGAACCGCATATATGTTGATATAGAGATAGCCGCAGACGGCTCTAAAACTCTTATAGAAGGACATGAAATTGCCGAGCATGTACATGATGCTGTCGAAAAACAGTTTCCAAAAATAAAGCATATAATGGTCCACGTCAATCCATTTACCGCCAATGCCAAATGTCCTGAATAAAAATTCAAACACTCCCACGGTTTGCGCCATGGGAGTGTTTTTGTCATATCATTTTTTATTTATCGATAAGCTTTGAAAGTGTTTCCATCATTGCAGGTATATCATAAGGCTTTGCAAGGTGACCGTTCATTCCGGCATCCAATGCAAGCTTACGGTCTTCTTCAAAAGCGTTAGCCGTTACGGCAACAATAGGAATATTTGCCTTATCCTTGTCATCAAAAGCTCTTATCCTTCTGGTAGCCTCGTAACCGTCCATTATCGGCATCTGAATATCCATCATTATCACATCATAAGTTCCTGCCGGAGAGTCGTTCATCATATTAACGGCTATCTGACCGTTGGCTGCGATATCAACAGCGAAACCGACCTTTTTGAGTATAGCAACGGCGATCATCTGGTTCAGCTCATTGTCTTCAACAAAAAGTATTTTTTTGCCTGTAAAGTCGATCTTCTTTTGCTGTTCTTCAGCGATGACTTCATTTTTACGGAACATTTCAGCAAGAGTGTTCCTCAGATCGGACATAAACAACGGCTTATTGCAGAATGCAGTTACGCCGGCTTCCTTAGCCTCTTCCTCAATATCTGTCCAATCGTATGCTGTCATAATTATGATCGGAACATCATCGCCTATTACCTTGCGTATGCGTCGTACTACCTCAATACCGTTCATGTCAGGCATCATCCAGTCAATGATGTAAACGCCAAAAGCATCCTTGCTTTCCATAGCGTCCTTTGTCCTTATAACGGCTTCCTTGCCGTAATTTGTCCAGTCCGGACGCATACCGATCTCACGCAGCATAGTACATACCGAAAGACAGGTATCTGTATCATCATCGGCAACCAAAGCCCTGCATCCTTTTATTTCCGGCACAGGTTCTATTAACGTCGGGTTACCGTTGATCTTAAACGGAAGATTTACAATAAACTCGCTTCCCTTGCCTTCTTCCGAATGCATGGTTATCACACCGCCCATCATATCGACGATGTTCTTGGTTATTGCCATTCCCAGACCGGTTCCCTGTATACCGCTTACCGTACTGTTTTTTTCTCTGGAGAAAGCTTCAAATATCGTTTTCTGGAATTCCTCGCTCATTCCGATGCCGTTATCCTTGATACGGAATTCAAATTCCGCAACACCTTCAACATGAGAGGGCTTTTCGATAACACGGAAGCTTATCTTGCCGCCCGGCGGCGTATACTTTATGGCGTTTGAGAGGATATTCAGCAGTATCTGATTCAGCCTGAGCTTGTCGGTTATAATATCCTCATGCTTGACATCCTGAGTATCAATAGAAAGCTCCAGCTGTTTAGCAGTGACGTTTGAATTGATTATTGTTTGCAGATCGTGGATTATCAACGGCAAATGAACATCAGATGCCTCAATGCTTACCTTGCCGCTTTCGATACGGCTCATATCAAGAACATCATTGATAAGCGACAGGAGATGCTGACTGGATATCGATATCTTTTTCAGATACTCCTGTACCTGCTCCTTTTTGTCAATGTGCGAAGCAGCAAGCGCCGTAAAGCCTACGATAGCATTCATAGGCGTTCGTATATCATGCGACATATTATTAAGAAAGGCAGTTTTAGCTTTGTTTGCAGCCTGAGCTTCAACAAGAGCCGAACTAAGAGCGTTCTGAAGCTTTTCACGTTCTTCCAGACGATGCTGCATACGATTTGCTCTGTGTATCAGCAGAAAAACGATCAGCAGCGCAATTATAAGAATGATAAGAATGACCGCCACAAGGTTTTTCTTTAAAAACCTGAGAAGAGAAAAGCTTTCATCCGGAAAAGACCATAAAAGCATGGAAGACTGAATAGATGAAGAAGGAACAAGTGACGATACTTTATTTAAGATATAATAAAGCTCACCGTCAGTTTTTCTGAGAGCAAACGAAAAGCTTATTGTTTTTCCGATAGGTAAAGGAACAAGGTCGTAATTATCACGCAGGCTCTCCGTCAGAGCGATGCAATAGTTGTTCAGAGGAGTAAAGTCCGCTTTGCCACCGGCAACAGCACGAAAACATTCTTCAACACTGTTAAAGCTTTGCACTTCTATCTGCGGATAGTTTTCATTAACAAACATCTCGTAGTTGAGATTACCGGCATCGACAGCAATGACAGGTTCAACATCAAAAATATTTTTCAGAGCAATGTTTTTCCTTACCACAGCAGACATTTCCGATTCAATAATAGGGGTAGTTACTGAAACATCAATCTGTTCGCCGTCGTAGCTGCTGAGATTTACAGGGAAAACACAGTCGATCTCTCCTGCCTTCAGCGCTTCAATAGCTTCAAGCGTTGTACCGTATGCAGCTGTTGAAAATTTAATATTTACGTTATTCATACAATTTGCAGCTTGCTCCAGATACTCCTTCAATGCACCTATAAGCTCTCCTGTTTGCGGATCAGAAGCACAAAAAGGCATATAATCCTTCAGATATCCGACACGCACCGTACCATGATGCGCCAGCCATTCGGTCTCTTCAACAGGAAGATAAGCATTTATACCCTCAGAACGTACATATTTGTCATACAGCTGCTGGTTATACGAAAAATTCTCATCCTGAATTTTTGCCATAGCCATATCCAGCTCTTTCAGCAGATCGGCTCGGTTTTTATTCACTGCAAAGAAAAATTCGGATTGTCCGATCTTGAATGCAGGGATATATATGTTGTTTTCAATGTATACATTAATGGTGATAAAGGCATCTATTTTTCCATCCTTCATCATCTGAATAGATTCATCCTGCGATGTCATCAGCTCAACGATCTCCGCTTCGACATTGTATTTTTTTGTCCATTCCTTAAAAAGCAATTCCTGATAGCTGTCTTTATTCACGCCGATCTTTTTTCCGTTCAGTGAAGCTGTATCGCCAGATTTGATATTATTATTCTTCGCTGATACGAATAAATAATACGCCTCTGCGCCCATCTGAACTGACGAGAACAGCATTTCTTTGGCGCGGTCTTCAGTATATGATACATCGCTCATCAGGTCGATCTCGCCATTTTTCAGCTTTTCTATCAGTTCCGGAAAGCTGCCTTCAACATACTCATATTTCCAGCCGGTATGATCAGCAACCTTTTGCTGATATTCATAAGCGTATCCGGTACGCTTTCCGCTGATGTTTGTATAATTGAACGGTGATTCAAACCAGCCGACACGCACAACTTTATACTCGTTTTCTGCCTGCGCCGCGATCGGTCTGATACAGCATAGTGAAAGCGCCACGCACAACAAAAACAGCATTATTTTTCTGCATCGCATTATCATTTTCCCTCCCAATATTTTTTTTGACAATTTTTCCTGAACAAAAAATCAAGAACCCCGCTTTTGGGTTCTCGTTTTACTTTATCTTATCCATTTATCAACAGTTGAAGGCTGTTCAAATCCCCAATCCTCCGATGAACCCTGAACAACGAGGTCAAAGCCGTTTTTTCTCAGTACGTTTGCGGAAGCCGTATTCTCAACCATCGTGCTTGCTGTGATTATCTCGGTATCAGTTTCTTTGTAAAGATAATTAATCATCAATGAAAGCGTTTCTGTTGCGATACCCATACCCCAGAATCTTTCCAGCAAGCGATAGCCGACACTGATCTTATGAAATTCATCACGGAAGACGTAAAATTCAGCCAGACCGCAGAATGTCCCATTCATAAATACACCGAGAATAATGGATTCCTTCAGACATTCATCATACAGCCGCTCTATAACATAACCGACATCATCATACCTGCGCTCAAACAGAAATGTCGGAAGATAGCGATATACATTATCGCTGCTCACAAGCTCCCGCAGAGCATCAGCATCAGCTTCGGTCAGCTTTTTCAGGACGATACGGCTTCCTCTGATATATGGTATTTCTGAAAAAAGTTTCTTCATGGTCATCTTGCCTTATGTGAATATTTAGCTTTTTGTTATTTCCGTTAGTCATGAGATATTATATCATATAAATCTCAAAAAGTCACCATTCCAAAAGGAAAAACCGAAAAATATCCGGATCATCTCAAATTTCATGATACTATTCTCGTTTACAAATAACACAAAATAAGATATAATAGCGTTATTATTAAAATCAAAGCAACAAAAATACAGGTGATTATTTGTGCAAATATACAAAAATTGTTTTTTGAAAAAATTTTTTCGTATTTTTCTGCAATTTGATGTTTTTTTATACACTATATATATGTGTAATAACTTTATGGAAGGAGGCAACACTTTTGGGAATGTTAAAAATCAAAGAAGAAGAACTGGCATTCTGTTTAAAAGAAATTGCCTCCGGAAACGAAGAAATTCTGGAACAATTTTATATTGATTACGGCAGGGTGATCCTGACACTTATACTTACGATCGTAAAAACAAGAGAATCCGCCGAAGAGGTCCTTCAGGACGTAATGCCGTCAATTGTAACGCACAACAAGGATAAACCGTTTCTTAATGCTTCGGCGTGGCTGTTTAAGGTAATTCAGAACCTGTCAAAGAAAAAAGCAATGGAGGACAGCGCCATGAAGACAGAACCGTTATCAGAAAATAAAGAACTGACTTCCGGAGAAAATATTTCTGAGAGCGTGGAGGGATCTGTTGATCAGATTGAAGCTCTTAAATGCCTTGATCCAATGGAACAGCAATGTGTATTAATGCGTATATTCTGTCACATGAAGCTGCCGCAAGTAGCCGAGCTTCTGGGACTGCCGTATAATCAAGTTAGAAGTAAATACAATTATGCCGTAAAAAAGCTCAAAAAGTATTATCAGGAAGGGGGAGGGCTGACATGAAGAGAACAGAAGTAGCAGAGATGCTTTCAAATGATATTTCATGCATAAAACTGCCGCCGATCTCTGACAAGGTATTACAGGCTGTTCGCAGTAAGAAGCAGGAAGATCCGGAAGCAGATGAGTCCGTTCCTGAATCACATAATACAAGCACAGTCAGACTGACAAAATATCTTTTTGCCGCAATGCTGCTGCTTTTGGCTATATCCATACCGATAATAGTCGTATTGTCAACAAACAATAAGATATCCGAAGTGATAGATAATTCTCAGACATTCAATACCTTCAGCAAAGTGTCTGATGATGCGGAAAAATCAGAACAGGAGCGGTCTTTAGTTTCCGAAGGATCTAAAAGAACGCTTGATACTATAAAGATGAAAAAACTCTGCGGCGATGTCGCACTGTCCGCCAAAAGCGACCAGGAGCTGGAAAATCTGCTTACATCATATTCAAAGCAAAATGATGTATATGAGGACAGTGAATATATCTACAATTTCAATATTCAGGGCAAGCTTATCGAGATATGCCGGAATAATCCGGATTATTCGCCCGCAAATATATATACTGCTGATAAAGAATATATAGCTCAAAAATCAGAAGAGATCATAAAAGATATATTTCCAGCGATGCTGGAGCAGGAAATGATCATAGAAGGCAGTGAGGATAGTTTGCCGGCATGGTTCGTTACTGTCTGCAAAAAAAACGATGATCTTTCACTGGAACAGATAACGCTCAGCTATGACGGCACAGGAACGCTTTTAAGAGTAAATATCACTCAAGAGCCCGACTCAATAGGCAAAATATCAAGCTCAGAAGCGATCCGGCTTACGCTTAAAGAGATAAGGATGCCCAAATACAATGTTCCTGAGTTTGATGATGATTCTGTTGAAATTTATGTCAATGTTAAGGAGATCTCCGACAAACTAATGTATATTGTTTTTGTTAATGATATCCCGTCAAATACTTATTGTGTCACTCTTGTAGATCCGGATACCGGAAATGTTACGATGCTTGAAGCATAATGATCTATATCCGGGATCTGCGCTGATAATTCTTTGCTTATACCTACCAACCCTTATATAGGATGACAAATATACCCCCTGTCATCACAACTGACCGACCTCCCTTTCCGGAGGTCGGTAGTTGTTTTCAGAGAATTTTTTGTATTTCAGAAGAATTATACAATTTTTGAATTTTTGAAACTATACGCTTTCTTTAAAAAATATATTGTAATCGCAAGCGAATTGAAGTATAATATATAAATTGGTATATTGGATAATTGTACAATTGTGTACAAGTTCAAAGCCATGAAACGCCAAATTATCCAACCTTAACACAAAGAAGGGTAGAATATGACTATTTACATTTGCAGCATTATACTTACAGATTTGCTGATGATCGCTATGACGATGCATGTACTGAATTATTCCGGGTTCAATAAAACTCAGAAAGCCTGGTTCACGCTTACATTTATTTCCGTTATGATATGCTCAGGCGGTGAGCTTGCTGCTCACTGCGGCTATTATGATCCTGCCTTTGCGCCGCTGCTGACTTCTATTACTGTGATACAGTTTTCGGTTGCTCCGATGCTGGCGGTATTGTTTTCCGGCGCGCTTGGTCTGCACCGGCAAGCCCGAAAAGCAAGCTGGTTTACGATCGTGAGCTTCATTATTCAGATATCGTGTGCCCCGTTCGGATACATTTTCTTTTTTGATCAGAACGGCTATTCCCGAGGACAATATTTTATCATTTATGAGATATTGTATATCATCAGTATGCTTTATCTTGCGATAAGTCTGATAATAGTGGGCAATAAGTTCAATCATCGTGACACTATCACTATTGTCATGGTCATTATAGTCCTTCTGGGCGGTATAATCCCCATGACGATCTATAAGGTAAATGTTACCTATATTGCTATCGGTATAAGCGCATGCCTGTGCTACATTTATTATAACGACCTTATTCAGCAGGACACAAAAGAAGCTCTTGTTTCTAATCAGAAAAAAGTTTCCAATATGCAAGCACATATCATTTCCGGACTGTCTAACCTTATTGAAAACCGTGACTCCGAAACCGGCGAGCATGTTGCCCGTACCGGAAAATATGTAAAGATAATCGCAGAAAACGCCGCAAAAGACGGTGTGTATTCCGATATCATTGACGAGCATTTTATTGATCTGCTTTATTCAGCCGCACCGCTCCACGATGTAGGAAAGATCGTTGTATCTGACAAGATACTGAAAAAACCGGGCAAGCTGACTCCCGAAGAGTTTGAACAAATGAAAAAGCATGCCTCATCCGGCGGAAAAATAGTAAGACAGATCCTCAGTGGCATAACCGATGAAGAATACATTGAGTTTGCCGCAGATATTGCCACATATCATCACGAAAAATGGAACGGCACCGGTTATCCCGAACACCTTTCAAAAGAGAACATTCCGCTTTCCGCAAGGATCATGGCTATTGCGGATGTGTTTGATGCGCTTATATCCGAACGGTGCTATAAGAAAGCCATGCCTCCGGAAAAGGCTTTCGGGATAATAAAGGAAGAATCCGGTTCTCATTTTGATCCGAAGCTTGTTGACGTCTTTCTCGCCCACAAGGAGGATTTTCTTCAGGAAAGCGCATTATGACACAAAAATCATCAACATAAAAAGGGGAAGAAAATGGTACTAATAGATTTTTTGGTTAAAAATTTTGTTCTGCTTATTATGCTTACAGGCATGTTTATGATCACGGTTTTTGACGTTTATCTTGACAAATCAATGATAAGAAAGCTCAGGATCGTACTTTGCCTTATTCTGGCTCTTGTCATATTTGATACACTTGAAACTTATACAGGTAATTTGGAGACATTCACATACTGGCGGATACCGCTTTCGGTAATATGCTACAGTCTGCGTCCGACAATAATAATGATGCTTGTTTTCATAGTAAGTCCGAAAATCACCAAGGCGATAATTATTCCGGCAGCAGCAAACTTTCTTATCTCATCTACGGCGTTCTTTACCGATATCTCATTCACGTTTGAACAGAGTACCAATTTCTTTATCAGAGGTCCGCTTGGATATACTCCATATATAATCACAGTGCTGTATATAATTCTGATATATTGTGTAACGATCAGAACTATTACAACAAAGTTTTCGGAAGAAGGAACTATACTGCTTTTTATTGCGCTTAATGCAACGCTCGCTGCGATCATCTCTTATTTCAACCATGATGAGATAGTAAATCTGACCTACGCTTCAGATGTACTTCTATATTATATGTATCTGTATGCGCAGTATACAAAGCGTGATCCGCTTACATCTGTTTTTAACCGTCAGACATTTCAAAGCGATCTGAAAAAGCATCCCAAAACTATCACAGGGATAATCTCCGCCGACCTTAACGACCTTAAATACATGAATGACAAGCAGGGACACCTTTCGGGTGATGCGGCATTGAAAACAGTTACCCGCTGCTTCTGCAAAAGCGCAAGCAGAATGGATCGAGTTTACCGTGTCGGAGGCGATGAATTTGCTATTATCTGCCATATGCGCAAGCCCGAAGATATGGAAAAGCTTGTTGATGATATAAAAAGCTCCGTTAACAGCGCAGGCTATTCCGTTGCTCTGGGACTTTCTTACGGCAAAAGTGTTGGCGAAATGCTTGAAGAAGCCGATGAGCTTATGTATTTGGATAAAGCAAGATTCAAGAAGGAGCTTAAGGAAAAGGGGATAGTTCATACAAGAGAATAATTCGTAAGCCGCTGACTGTCAGTCTGCAAAACGATGTTTTTTCAGAGCAACAGATAGTTGCTTGGCGTCAAATACGATGCATGATATAATATCATAAAGGAGGCTGATATTAATGGATACAAAGGATATTATTTATGAACTGCGCACAAAAAATGGACTTTCACAGGATGCTCTTGCAGAGAAAGTATTTGTTACAAGACAGGCGGTTTCACGCTGGGAAAACGGCGAAACTGTGCCAAACACCGAAACGCTGAAGCTTCTTTCGGAGCTTTTCGGCGTTTCCATCAATGCGCTTTTGGGTTCGCCTCAGCAGCTTATATGTCAATGCTGCGGAATGCCGCTGGAAGAAAGCATTATCAGCAGGGAAAAGGACGGTTCGCAAAACAGAAGCTACTGCAAATGGTGCTATGCTGATGGTGAGTACATGTACAGCGATCTGGATGACCTTATTGAAGTATGCGCAAAGCACATGACAAGCGAGGAACATTCCGAAGAGGAAGTACGCTCTTATCTGAAGCAAGCCTTGCCTGAACTCGACTACTGGAAACGTTACAAAGAGCTTGGCAAGAACAGCGCTTTTGACGAATTCAAAAAAAAGCTTATAGATGAGATAAATGCTCTTAATGTGGAAGGAATGCCTGAGCTTGAAAAGCTGAACGCTCTTGTAGGCAGCTATGTAAACCTTGAGTACAGACTGCCGAACGGCGCATCCGTCAGATTTCTGGACGATAATGCCACATATCTTGGAAATCAGCTTGAGTGCGGGTTTGGCGGCGACCGATGCTTTGGCGTACTTGCAAACATGGACTTTATCCTGATATGCACTTATGGCAAAAACGGAACCGATCCTGAACTGGTAATGTATAAAAAACGATAAAATAGTTGACAAAATAAAAAATCAGTAGTATAATTTTCTGGAAGAAAAGTAAAGAAGTAGGGGAGCTTGTTGACAGGCTGAGAGGAAACTGAGAGTTTCGACCCTTTTACCTGATGCGGATAATGCCGGTGTAGGGAACTTGATAGTCATGATTTTCAAGGCACTGCGTCAGGGCGCAGTGCTTTTTTTATTTATTTTTACAGGAGGAATCACCAATGAACGCAAGTGTTGCTATTCAGACCTTACCCGCAGCCGAAAATGATGAGGAACTTATCCGTATTGTCGATGAAGTCATCGCCTACATCAAAAGCACAGGATTAAAGTGCTATGTAGGTCCCTTTGAGACCGCTATCGAAGGCGATTATGATGAGCTTATGGACATTGTAAAGGAGTGTCAGCATATTGCCATCCGCGCAGGCGCACCCTCTGTTCTTGCTTACATAAAGGTCGATTATCGTCCGGAGGGAGATGTGCTTACCATTGAGCGCAAGGTTACGAAGCACCATCAGTAAAGCCCTGCCGCCAATAGCAGCGCTGATCCTGCTGGTAGCAATTTGGGAGATGCTCTGCTCCTTTGGGGGAATACCAAAATATATGCTTCCTGCTCCGGCGGATGTTGCTGCCGCTTTCGGCAAAGACTGGCAGCTTATGCTCCAGCATTCAAAAACGACCCTGACAGAAACATTCATAGGCCTGTTTTTCGGTATACTCATAGGATTCCTGATGGCTCTTATAATGGACAGCTTCAGCCTTATCCGCAAGATGATATACCCGCTCATTGTCATCAGTCAGACTATCCCGACTATTGCGATAGCGCCTCTTCTGGTCATCTGGCTGGGATATGAAATGCTGCCTAAGATAATACTTATAGTATTGGTAGTTTTCTTTCCCATAGCCATAAGCCTGTTGGAGGGTTTCTCGTCAGTTGACCCTGATACGATACGCCTGATGAAGTCTATGGGCGCAAAAAAGATACAAATATTCCGCTATGTAAAGCTGCCAAATTCGCTCGGACATTTCTTTTCCAGCCTGAAAATATCCGTTTCCTACGCAGTAGTAAGCGCTGTGGTATCCGAATGGATAGGCGGAACGGAGGGGCTGGGATGCTATATGACCCGTGTGCGCAAATCGTTTTCTTCGGATAAGATGTTTGCTGTTATTATTCTTATTTCGGTGATAAGCCTTTTGCTTATATGGCTGACCACCGTACTGCAGCGCATCTGTATGCCGTGGGATAAAATAAACAGAAACAGGAGTAAAAAGACATGAAAAAGTTTAAGAAAATTATTGCAGTAATTCTTACGGCAGTATTGGCTATTGGCATTGCCGCCGGCTGTGCTGCGCAGAAAACCGGAAACAACAGTTCCGCAGGCAGCACTGATGAAAAATCCGCAGCACCTGCGGAAAAAACAAAGATCACCTTCGTGCTTGACTGGACCCCGAATACAAATCATACAGGCTTGTATGTAGCTCAGGATAAGGGTTATTTTAGCGATGCCGGTCTGGAGATCGAAATAGTTCAGCCGCCCGAGGACGGCGCTGAGATGCTGGTAGGTGCCAACAAAGCGCAGTTCGGCGTATCATTCCAGGACTCAATGCTGCCCGCTGTTGCCGGCGACAACAAAATGCCTATCGAAGCCGTAGCCGCTCTCGTTCAGCACAATACATCCGGCATAATTTCTCTTAAGGGCAAAGGAATGGATAAACCCAAGGGTCTTGAGGGCAAAAAGTACGCTACATGGGATCTTCCGATCGAAAAAGCTACTCTCAAACAGGTAGTTGAAGCTGACGGCGGTGATTTCAGCAAAGTACAGCTCATTCCTGTAACCGTTACAGATGAAGTTTCCGTACTGCAGTCCGGAACAGTAGATGCTATATGGATATTCTACGGTTGGGCAGGTGTGGCCACCGAGGTTGCCGGTCTTGAAACAGATTACTTCGCATTCAAGGACGTTGACCCTGTATTTGACTATTATACACCTGTTATTATCGGCAACGTAGACTGGATGAAAGCTAATCCCGATGCTGCAAAGGCATTTCTTTCCGCTTTGAAAAAGGGATATGAATTTGCAATAGATAATCCTGATGAAGCCGCAGACATCCTGCTGAAAAATGCGCCTGAGCTGGACGAAAAGCTTGTAAAGGCCAGTCAGAAATATCTTTCAAAGGAATATAAGGCAGAGGTTTCCCAGTGGGGATATATTGCTCCCGATCGCTGGAATGCCTTCTATCGCTGGATATCGGATAACAAGCTGTTTACAGCGGAGATCCCTGAAAACACAGGTTTCTCTAACGAATATCTTCCCGAATGATGGCAGCGCTTGAAGTAAAGGACGTGACGTTCTCCTATGATTCGGTCACGACAGTCCTTAAGGATATAAACCTTACGCTGAACGACGGAGAGATAGTTTGTCTTTTAGGCGTAAGCGGAGGCGGAAAAACAACGCTTTTCAATATCATATCCGGACTTAACAGTCCACAGCAGGGGAGTGTCCTGCTGCATGGCAATGACATAACAGGGCAGTCCGGAAAGGTAAGCTACATGCTGCAAAAGGATATGCTGCTGCCATACCGTACAGTTGTGGACAATGTTGCTCTGCCGCTTATAATCAAAGGCGTCAAGAAAAAAGAAGCGCGGCTGAGAGCCGGCGAACACTTTGCGGAGTTCGGTATTGAAGGAACTCAGAAAAAATATCCTGCGGAGCTTTCCGGCGGTATGCGTCAACGCGCAGCGCTCCTGAGGACATACCTGTTTTCCGCAGATGTTGCTCTGCTGGACGAGCCTTTCAGCGCTCTCGATACTATCACAAAAAGCGAGATGCACCGCTGGTACCTTGATGTCATGAGTAAAATAAGGCTTTCGACAATATTTATTACCCATGATATCGACGAGGCTATACTGCTTTCAGACCGCATTTATCTTCTGCGGGGCAAGCCTGGCACACTCACGGATGAAATCGTGATACGCGAGTCAAAACCCAGGCACCCGGATTTT
>CADBPE010000017.1 GCA_902796475.1 uncultured Ruminococcus sp. | reverse complement strand
TTCACCCCTGCGGAGCGCTTGAAGCATAGGGATTTCGCGCTCTGCGGAGCGCGACCAAGGGCGCCGCCCTTGGAACCCGCAAGCCTTTGAAAAGGCTTGAGCGAAACTTTTGTGTTGTGGCTTTTGGGATGATATTTTTGGGCACAGGCTCTGTGCCAAAAAAAGCGCCCACACGCAGGAAACGCTCTCCTGCGCATGGGCGCCGTATTATTGTTTATGCTGCGGAATATCGCTCCGAAGCAAGCCTTTTAAATAAATGACTGCATTTGTTTACATAAGTCCGGCTTTCTTCAGGTTCTCCATGTGCTCGTCCATTGTCTTTGCATAGTATGCAACAGCCGGCATATTCTCCTCTGCGGGCTTATGACAGAAGTAATAATTCTCGGTCTTTCCTACGGTAAGCGCCGCCTGAATAGCTTCAAGTCCCGGGTTGCAGATAGGTCCGGGCGGCAGTCCGATGATATCGTAGGTGTTGTACTTGCTCTTGAAGGTCGATCTCTGGCTCAGCGGGATATCCTTAAGCGAAGCATATGGATAATACTTGGTAGAGTCAAGCTGCAGCTTGTTCAGACCCAGCTCACCGTTCTTGTTCACACCGTCATCGGGTATGGTAGCAAGTCGGTTATGAAGTATCGCGGATATTTCGTACATATCGTCTTTATTTGCAGCCTCAGCCTGAATAAGCGAAGCCAGTATAAGCACGTCCTCCATCTTCATATTGATAAGCTCTGCACGTTCGGCAATGGTCATCTTCTTATCCTGACCCAGTACTCTCGACTTGGTAGCGTAGACCTTACGGCGGTAGTTAGCCAGGAACTTCTCAATGACCGTATCTACCTTCTCGCCTACAAAGAAGTCGTATGTATCCGGGAAGAGATAGCCTTCAAGCTTGATGGAACGCTCCTTGGGATTTGAAATGCTGCCAATGAACTCGTAATCATCAAAGCGGTCAGAATTGCATGCCTCAAGGAATTCCTCACTGCTGCATACCTTGCCGTCTTCAAGCAGCTTTGCATACTGTTTAAGCGACATACCCTCGGTGAAGCGTATGGTCACAACGTCCGTTCTGTTCATGTCGGACTGCATATAGTTGATGAGCGCCTGATAGTCCTTGTTCTTCGCTATCTCGAAAGTACCCTGAGTAAAGCCCGATGTTGACTTTGTCATGGTCGCATAAAGCTTGAAGAACCACTTTACATTTATGACCTCATTATCATAGAGTATATCGGTTATCGTGTCCAGATCGGCATTCTGCGGAATGGTTATGGTAATGGACTTCTCGGCTTCTCTGCCCACGCCCAGCATATCATTCACGCCCACCATTATAAACTCTCCGATCATGACCGAAACGAAAACGGTCATGGCTATCCATACCACCCTGAATATCCTGCGGTTTTTCTTGGCCTTCTGTTTTCTGCGCTTGCGGTCGATCTTTTTGGCTTTTTTAAGGCTCTTCTTGTCAAGGTTAGCGTTATCGGAACCCGGCACAGAGCTGTAGCTGCTAAGCTCGCTGTCGGAATGACCGTCCTCTTCCGAAGAAGCATCAGCGCCGTCTATCGGGGGAATATTTCCGGTATTGCTGGATATCTCGGTGCCGGTGTCATCCGGTTCGTCAATATCAAGATTCAGCTTGAAGTTTGCTACTTTTTCCTGTCTTTTTCTCTCAAGCTCATCACTCATCAGAGAAAAACCTCCTTTTATTATGGGAGTTGCGCCGCATCACTCACGGCGTTCCTGTTTTTTCGGGCGTATGACCCTGAAAAACCTGTCGGTGATAAGAATATCGACCGGCTTATCGTATTTTCCTCTTGGCAGCGTCCATTTTATGCAGTCGCTGTAGCACACGCCCACCTTCACGCCCTTATAATCCGAAAGGAATCTGTCATAATATCCCTTGCCGTAGCCCAGCCGGTAGCCCTCGCTGTCAAACGCCATTCCGGGCACTATGCAGATACTTTTTTCAGGCACTGCGGCAAGACCTTCGCAAATATCCTCTATCGGCTCCATCACGCCGAAGCTGCTCCTTTCAAGCTGGCAGAAATCGGTAATATAATAGAACCGCATAAATCTGGTGCCGTCTATACATTTCGGCACCGCTACTTTTTTACCGTCCGCCCAGGCTTTTTCTATCAGCCGGAGCGTATCCGTTTCAAGCTCCTTTGAAACATAAGTAAGCACAAGCTCCGCACTGCGGTACTGATAAAGGCTTATTACCCGCTTGAACACACGCTTGTCAAGCTCAGCCTTGAAGTCCTCGGCATAATCCTTTCTTATGCTTCTGTACCGCTTTCTGAGCCTGTTTTTTTCCTCTCTCAGATCCCTTATCGGCATTGCACAGACGCCCTCACTCTTTCGGCTGTTTCGCTGTCCCTTACAGCCTCCAGCAGTTTCAGTCCGAATTCAAGAGAAACGCCCATTCCCTTTGCCGTAATGATATTTCCGTCGCGGCACACAAAATCATCCGTAGGGATATATCCTTTAAGTTCGCTCTCAAATGAGGGGAAGCAGACCGCATGCTTATTTTCAAGCACTCCGGCGTGACCCAGTATTGAAGGAGCCGCGCATATTGCGCCAAGGATCACATTATTTTCTGCGCAGAACCTTACCGCCCTCTGAACCGCAGCATTTGCTTCAAGATTAAGAGTACCGGGCATTCCGCCGGGAAGCACAACAGCCTCGGCGCCGTCAAGATCTGTCAGTTCGTCATCGCTTATATCGGCAGTCACTGTAATGCCGTGAGAGCCTTTTATTGTTTTGCCGCCGACACCGACGGTCACGACCTCTGTTTTTCCTCTTCTCAGAACATCAACGGGAGTAAGAGCTTCGATCTCCTCAAACCCCGGCGCAAGAAACACATATATCATTATTATTCCTCCATACAAATATCGTTCTTTTCCGTCAGATTCATGTTCTTATTAAACCGCAAAAACGCCCTCTTGTCAAGCATTTAGTCCTTGATGCAGGAAATCGATTTTGCACTGCAAGCTACGCCGTGAGATGACCATTTTTGAAAGGCTTATATTTTGTGAATAAACACTGCGCTCAAAAAAAATTTTAAAATACCTATTGCATTTTGAGAAAACATGTGGTATTATATATAAGCACCTTGCGAGAGGCTGTATGCGCCGGTAGCTCAGCTGGATAGAGTGACTGGCTACGAACCAGTAGGTCGGGGGTTCGAGTCCCTCCCGGCGCGCGATAATTGTATGGCAGTAGGCGAGGAATT
>CADBPE010000016.1 GCA_902796475.1 uncultured Ruminococcus sp. | reverse complement strand
GAATTATCACGCTTTACCACCATTATGGGCGTAGTTTCTATTACTTCATAGGTCGTAAAACGCTTCTGACAGTTAAAGCACTCACGGTGGCGCCTTATTCTTTCGCCTTCATCAGTAGGGCGTGAATCAACTACCTTGCTTTCTTCGCATCCGCAGTATGGACATCTCATATATATATTCCCCCAAGCGATTATTAAAATTGTATGCGCACTTTGGCAAACAGGAACAAGTCTTGTATTTTTTGTTTTATGCTTTCAGCTTTTCGTTTAGTTTTTGCCAGGATCCCTTTAACTGCTGCGGGCTGTCAAAGCCGCTGCGGTATACCTCGATGATAATGTCGCCGTCATAGCCCCGCGCAGCAAGTCCGGAAATGAATCCGTCAAGGTCAAAGCAGCCTTTGAACGGCAGCACACACAGACCCTCCGCATCACGGTCGCTGATATGGACATGCTTCAGACGGTCGCCCATAGCGTCCGCCATACTTAAAGGATCGAAGCCGGCTCGCAATGACTGCTTGACGTCCAGTACAAACGAAGCTGTTTCGGGCAGAGCGTTTCTCATCCTTGAAATGAAATCCGGACTGCTGCTGCGGAAAATATTAACGTTCTCCTGCAAAAGCTCAACGCCGTAGGCTCGTGCCTTGTCCTGCATAATGCTGTATCTGCGGAAATATTCCTCGTCTGAAATAGTGGAGGCGTAGCTTGTGTTAAGACCGTGCATCACTACCTTATCTGCGCCGATGCGTGAAGCAGTGCGGTAGAACATTTCATAAAATGCTGCGCCGTCAAGGAACCTGCGCTCATAAGCGGAGAAAAGCAGGAAGGACTCGAAGGACGAAACAAAAGGATGCACAGATGACACTTTTGCATTATGACTGTCAAGAAAGCTTTTCAGACGGTCGAGATAATCCGCTTCAAGCTCGGAGAATGAGTTGAAGAACACTTCAAAGCGGTCAAAGCCCATTTCCGTCAAAATTCGTATGCTGTTTTCGGTCAGTTCGGGATAAAGACAGCCCGTTGAGATACCAATTTTCATAAGCCTACATTTCTCCCTAAAGCGCGCCCGGTGCGGGTTTTCGCGGTCAGATCCGTATTCTGTACAATTATATAATATCCCATTTTTGCCATAATGTCAAATAAAACCGGAAATGATATACAATAAATTTTTAACAGGAATAATTATCAATATAGAATTTATATATAGTTAAAAAATTAACTATAACTTTTTTATAAAAAATACTTGACAAATGGATAGATTTGGTATATTATAATAACAACGTAAGCAACAGAACGATGAAGGGACCCGAACAAAGATATCGACCGATTCCGACAAGGGACAACAGGGTACAGCAAGGGCATCAGGACAGAGCGCGGCAGGATGTGCTGTTAGTGTGATGCGATGTGTTGGCTGTACGCTTATGCGGCGGCACTGACAGCTGAGCCGTCAGGCGGGTTCCGTATTAAAAAGATTATTCCTTTTCTTTCCTTTTTCCTTTTTTCTTTTTATTCCTTTAAGCAAAAGTGTGGGTGAGAGCCCGCACTTTTGCTTTTTGTGCGGAAAATATTTGCTTTTGCAGCAGTGTAACAAACGGTAGTATATTATGAAAATATTACTATTGTAAATTGATATATAATGTGGTAAGATAATCTGAGAAAAGTAACGATCACTGATATCCGGCTTTTCCGGAAACAATAACACGGAGGTAAAAATTAATGAATAACGGCAAAAACAACGGCGAATTCGGCGGCTTCGGTTTTGCGGACAGCAATGACCCGTCAGACTATGGCGGATATTCGTCCGGCGGAGATACTTCGGGTTTTGGCAGCGGATTTGTTGCTAATGATGAGCCTCCGGGCTTTGGGAGCAGCGATCAGGACTATGACAGCTACAACAGCGGTTATTCATCACAGGGAACAAGCAGCGGTTTTGCCGGCGGCAGTTACGGCTCACAGGGTGACAGCTACGGTTCACAGGGCAGTAATTACGGTTCACAGGGCGGCGGCTACGGCTCACAGGGCGGCAATTACGGCTCACAGGGCAGTAATTACGATTCGCAGAACAATACAAGCTATGGTGCACAGAATTATAATTCCGGCGATAATGATATGAATTATGATCCGGATGCCCCGCTCTATAATCCGGAGAATGACTATGACCCGAATATCTCTCTTTATAATCCCGGCGGAAGCAGCGGTTTTACTTCAACAGCGCCGGGCAGTGTTTCCTCTGCAACAGCTGTAAGGACATCCAGACTGCACGACGAGAAAAAAAGCAAATACGGCTGGATACTCATAATAGCGCTGGTGCTGGTGTTCATGTCTATCGGCGGATTCATTCTTTATAAGGCTCTGTTTGAGAAAAAGACCATAAAGGATTACTGGGAAAGCGCTACCGGTCAGAGCGAGCGTGAGACATTGAAGAAGGAATTCCTTGCTCAGAACTCGGATGTAAAGGACTTCAATATAATCACAGAGGGCGATGACACTCTTGTATATGAAGTCACCTATGAGAAGTACGGCTTTACCTCCAAAGAAAAAACTTCTATGGACGCTTATTTTGAGATGATAAAGCCCAGCATGAAAAACGAGATACAGAAGATAATGAGCAAGTCCAACATACGCGAATTCAAGATCGTTTTCCGCTTCAAGGGACGCACAGACAATATTATCGGAGAATACACCTATACTTTATAAAACGGATATTTTTTCATCCTCCTATGGATCGTCTGATCTGTGGGAGGTTTTCTTATGGGTGTTTTTGCGGTGTCTGCGGGAGCGGAAATCAATTTTCAAAAAAGCGAACCATCAGATAAGAAAGCTTTGCTGATTTTTTGACGTTTTGATCACAAAATACAAGTTTTTCAGGAAAGGGGGGCGCGGGTCTCCGGCGGCGACCTCTGCCGAAGGCGGAAGCGCCGACCGAGCCGACAGGCGAGAAGGGGGATAACCCTTTGTTCCTAACAAAGAGTTTCCCACAGTGTAACTTTCAGCGGAAAATTGATTTCACTGATCCGATATATAAAACACTTGAATAAATAAAAGCTTTATGATAATATGTATTATGAAAAAGAATGATTCGGAGGTATGGAGTATGTCTGATATTTCCTCCTTCTCACCGCTGTGGGGTGAATGGTATGTCAAGGAGCTGATCGGCAAGGGTACGTTCGGCGCGGTTTACAGGGCAGAAAAAACCGAATACGGCAACACCTATACTTCGGCGGTCAAGCATATTTCAATTCCAAATGACAGCGTTAATGCTGAATCGCTTATTTCAGAGGGCATTGTTTCCGATGAGGCTTCAGTCATAAAATATTATGACACCGTAAGAGACAAAATGATAAGTGAGATCAATTTCTGCTATGCTCTCAGGGGCAATACAAATATAGTTTCTTATGAGGATCACTGCATTATCCCTAAGCCGGACGGCGCAGGCTACGATATTTTTATCCGAATGGAGCACCTTACGGCTTTGCCGAAATATATGCGTGAAAACAGCTTTACCGAAAAGGATGTTGTAAAGCTGGGCATAGATATCTGTTCGGCGCTTGAGGTGCTTGACAAGCATAAGATCATACACCGTGATATAAAGCCCGCAAATATTTTCGTCAATTCGGTGGGCGTGTATAAGCTTGGCGATTTCGGCGAATCAAAGGTGCTTTCAAGCAACAATGTCGGCATGACGGTAAGGGGTACATATACATATATGTCGCCTGAGATTTCTATGGGACACAGCGCAAATATCACTGCCGATATATATTCTCTCGGAATAGTTATGTACAGACTGCTCAACGGCAATAAGGCGCCGTTTGTGCCTACCGATACGCCGTCGGTGGATGCCCAGACCGTTGAGACTGCAAATGTAAGACGCTTCAGGGGCGACAAGATGCCGCTGCCGATCTATTGCACAAACGGACAGCTCGCTGCGGTCATAATGAAAGCGTGTGAGTATAATCCCGCCGACAGATGGCAGACTCCGAGGGAAATGAAAAAGACTCTTGAAGCGCTGCTTGACGGAACGGCTCAGACCGCAGCCGCAGGAACGAATGTATATCAGCCGACCGGAAGCGCACAGCAGTTTTCCGTTAATACTCAGCAGCAAACGGCGGGGCAGGGTACCGCTTCGGTACAGGCAGGAGCTTCGGTACCGGCAGGAGCTTCGGTCAGGCAGGATACGCCCGGCATACCGCCTGAGCCTCAAAAGGGCAAAAACAAGCTGAGGATAATTATTCCCATACTTATTGCGCTTGTTGCAGCAGCCTGCGTAGTCACAATACTTGTACTTGGAAATCCTCCGACAGCTAAGGATAAAAGCGGAGAAAGCTCTGCGCCGGAGCAGCAGACATCCGCCGAGATCGTCGCTCCCTCAGACGGCGGCAGTAATACGGAGCCGTCCGAAATAAGCATAGCTGAAAGCTCTCAGGAGCTTCCGCCTGAAAGCGTACCTCAGAGCAGCGCTGAAAGTATGCCCGAAAGCAGTGTTGAAAGCAGTGTTGAAAGCAGCGCCGAAAGCTCGGCAGTGTCTGAGCCGGCGGAGCTTGTTTCGCTTTCTGTTGTTTCACAGCCAACCAAGACGGTCTATGTTGTCGGAGAAGCTCTCGATACCTCAGGCATAAAGGCAGAGGCGCATTACAGCGACGGCACAAGCGCGGAGATACCCGCAGCGGAGCTTTCGTTCAGCGGCTTTGACAGCTCGACTCCGGGAAAAAAGAGCCTTACAGTATCATACGGCGGCAAAACAGCGCAGATAAGCCTTACTGTCGAACAGAAAGGCAGCGCATTCAGCGGCAAATGCGGCATGAGTGTTTCTTACAGCTTTGATGAAAGCAAGAGTACCCTTACCGTCAGCGGAAAGGGTCCGATGGACGAATTTTCTCTGGGCTATGTTGTTCTTGAAAACGGGTCTGTCGGCGTACAATGCTCGGCGCCCTGGTCGTCATACGCTGCCGATATAAAGACTGTTGTTATTGAGGAAGGCGTTACCCGTGTCGGACAGTACAGCTTCTATGAGTGTGTAAATCTTACAAAGGTGAAGCTCTCAGATACGGTAAAGCTTCTGGGCGCATCATCGTTCCGAGGTTGTTCGTCTTTGCAGACGTTCAATATTCCCACAGGACTTGAGGATATTGAGGACGAGGTTTTTGTTAACTGCAGCAGCCTTTCAGCCTTCAGCGCAGATATAAAGAATCCTTACTTTACCACCGATGACGGACTTCTTTACAGCAAGTCGAAAATGGAGCTTATTAAATGCCCCGAAGCCAAAACCGGAGCGATAAAGCTTCCTTATGGTCTGTGGAGCATTGAGAACTGGGCGTTTGACAGGTGCAAGGGAGTCACATCGATAGAGCTGCCCGAAAGCCTGAACACGATAGGCGGATACGCTTTTTCGGAGTGTACCGGCGTGTCGCGCATTGAAATAGGCAAAAATGTTACGGTCATGGGCGCGCGCACCTTCAGGGGCTGGACTTCAGAACAAACGATAGATATTAAGGGAGCTTCCGCTAAACCTGCTCTCTGGTCGGCTGACTGGGACGTTGAATGTAATGCGGCCGTGAAATTTGCGGATCCCTGAGAACAAGGAAAACGGTTTATCTACAAAAAAATAATGGTCAGCAATGACCGGAGCCTCCTGCCGCCGAAGGAAAGAGACTTGTGAAATCATAAGTGATCCTTTGCGGCAGCTTGCTTTGATAAATATATTTTCACGAAAGGAAGATTGACATGAACGAGGTCATAAATGCCATAAAGACCCGCCGAAGCATAAGAGCCTTCAGCGATAAGGAGGTTCCATTGGAGCTTATAAATGAAATAGTAGATGCAGGAACCTACGCGGCAAGCGGCAGAGGATATCAATCCGCAATAATAATAGCCGTTACGGATAAGGCGACAAGAGACAGTCTTTCGGAGCAGAACAGGAAGATCGGCGGCTGGGCAGAGGGTTTTGACCCGTTTTACGGCGCGCCGGCAGTGCTTATAGTTCTTGCGGACAAGAGCAGGCCCACATACGTCTATGACGGAAGTCTTGTTATGGGGGATCTTATGCTTGCGGCTCATTCGCTCGGTCTTGGAAGCTGCTGGATACATCGGGCAAAAGAGGAATTTGAAACGGAGCAGGGAAAAAAATTTCTGAAGGATCTTGGCATAGAGGGCGACTACGAGGGTATAGGTCACTGCGTGATCGGCTATTATGACGGAGAACTGCCTGCGCCTGCGCCGCGTAAGGGAAACAGGGTATTCTATAACCCGAATCCGCGATACTAACAAAGGAATAAACACGGTTTTCGGGGGGCGCAGGTCTCCGGTGGAGACCTCTGCGAAGCAGAAGCGCCGACCGAGCCGACAGGCGAGAACGGGGGGCTTTTTTCTAAAAGTCCCACTGACTCGCTGCCTGCAGGCAGCGAAACTCTTTTTTTAAGCGCTCCGCAAGGGGTGAATCAAAAAACAGTCCGGTGGACTGTTTTTTGAGAGGGGACGCCCTGCAACGAAAGATTCCCTTAT
>CADBPE010000015.1 GCA_902796475.1 uncultured Ruminococcus sp. | reverse complement strand
TCTGCGTTTGAAAGCTGCGGAAACCTTAAAACCGTCACCATAAAAAACGGAACAAAATCTATAGAACAGGCTGCCTTCAAGAATTGTACCAGTCTTGAAAGCATTTCCATACCGGACAGTGTTACCGAAATGTCGTCGGAAGCCTTCTGCGGATGTACCGCCCTTACCAAAGCAAAGCTCTCCGACGGACTTAAAATACTGGATGATGACGTTTTTAACGGCTGCACATCACTGAAAAGCATCGTCATTCCCGACGGAGTAGAGGCAATAGGCAATCAAGCTTTTTGTAAATGCAGCTCAATCGAGGGAGCGCTCTACATACCTGACAGTGTAGCTTTTATATATTACGAAGCATTCAGCGCATGTAAGAGCCTTACCTCGGTCAGGCTGTCTCCGAATATTATGATCCTAAGAACGGGCGCTTTCTCCGGCTGCACTGGTCTTAAAGCCATTCAGCTGCCCGAGAAGATCACACAAATAGAAGAATGTACCTTCAGCAGCTGCGAGTCTCTTGAAAGGATCAGCATACCCTACGGCGTTACCGATATCGGGAAGTATGCTTTTTCATCTTGTATCAATCTGTCCGAAGTCAATATTCCGGGCAGTGTAGCCAAGATCGGCAGTGGAACATTTGCCTTCTGCGATAAATTGACCGAGATCACGATCCCTGACAGTGTGACGGAGCTGGGAGAGTATATTTTCCCGGACAGCAACAAGCCCATAATAAAAGGCAAAGCCGGCAGCGCGGCGCAGTTTTATGCGGAAGAAAACAATATACCCTTCGTGGCTGTTGATCTGCCGCTTATAAATCGCTCCAGGCTGCACATGGACAAGCTTCTTCTTGGTGAAAGCGTCACCGTTAGCTGCATGGCTGAGGGCGGTGAACCTGAGTATAAATATGCTGTTTTTTATCGCAAAGCCGGAACGGACAAATGGCATACGGTACAGGGATTCAAGACAAATCCGCTCGTATATATCACTCCGCAGTCTGCGGCGGATTACGAGATAAGGGTATCCGTTAAGGATACAGCCGGTCATACTGCGCGCAAGGATCTTAAACTGAGCGTAAGAAAGCCGCTTCAGAACCGGTCAAAGCTTGGTTCTGAAAGCATTTCGTCCGGCAGCAGCGTCAAGGTGCGCTGCTTTGCGGAGGGCGGAACGGGCGGCTACCAATATGCTGTGTATTATAAAAAATCCGCCTCGGAAAAATGGGCAAAGCTGCGCGGATATGATACCTTCAACATCATTCTGCTGACGCCAAAAACGTCTTCAACTTATGATGTGCGTGTTGATGTCAAAGACAGCAGCGGCGCAGTTGTAAGCAAAACGCTGAGTCTGAATGTAACGTAGCTGAATTTCAGTCTGATGACCACGTTCTCAGGTCATAATAAAAGCACCCGGAAATCTGACGCTTTCGGGTGCTTTTTGTTTTTGAAAAAAACATCTGCTTTAACTGCCGTCTCCCCTGTCTCAACTGAAAATTTCCATTACGGCGCTGAATCAGCCTATTGGACTACGATAATATACATACATTCGGCGGATGGATGGCTGAAAACATAATAGCTGAGATAAAAAAAGATCCAATACTATCCTGATGCTCAGAATGAAGCAGACTCCGAATATTTATACTGGCCTGACGCTGACACGGTCGATGAAAGAAGAAACGAAATAAGGATATCACTAAGCTCCGGTTCGGCTTACCTTTATACCTATGACGATGAAGGCGGCATAAAAAATATTGAAAAAATATACGATCTCATACATGATGACTGATCATCAAGGCTCCCATTACGCTATGTCATGGGAGCCTTTTGTATCTCTGCAGTATTATCCCGAACAGAGCCTGAGTCTTTCGGAAAATACAATCACTAACCATCGGCTGCAAATTTACTGTTTATTTATTTCGTTTTTTGTGCTATGATAGTATTTGATAGAGAGGGTTCAGATGCTTATTATATAAAAAGGAGAATGATGACATGAAAAAGCATTTCAAACATGGCATTACCGCATTGATCTGTGCGGCTTCGGTGATAATGACCGCCGGACTGACAGGCTGCAAAAAAACCGAGGATAAGAAGGTCAGCTCTGACAGCTCTGCCGAGAGCAGTATCGTATCGGCGACCTCGGAGGATAAGACCCCGGAAAAAAGCTCAGAAGCCTCAAATGAGCCCGTTTCTTCTGATGTAATAAGTCAGGCTTCCTCCGAAGATCCTCAAAATGAAAGCAGTGAAGAGCCGGAAACCGATTTTACATACTCGGAGGACGGCGGCAATGTGATCCTGACAGGCTACAAAGGCAAGGAAACTGCTCCTTCGATTCCCTCCACTATCTCCGGCAAAAGCATCACTGCGATCGGTGAAAGCTGTTTTGCCGGTAACACAGCCGTGAAAAAGCTCGTTATTCCGGAGGGCGTGACGGAGATAGGCAATTATGCCTTTGAATGCTGCTCAAATTTAGAGGACATAACACTTCCCGATTCGCTCAGAGTTATCGGCGAGGGCGCGTTCTCCGGCTGCACAAAGCTGAGTTCGATAGATCTGAAGGACGGAACAGAAACAATAAAAAAGGGCGCTTTCCTGTTTTGCAGATCTCTGAAAAGCGTGGAGCTTCCCTCGGAACTGAGTGAGCTGGGACGCTTTGCTTTTTCAAACTGCACCGGTCTTACATCTGTTACATTCCGGGGAGATAAGCCCATAAGCCTGCCGGACAGACTGTTCTATTCCTGTAAAGCGCTTTCCGAGGTCAATATAGACCATGCTCTTACATCAATAGGAAAAAGAGCCTTTGCGCACTGCGACTCACTCAAGAGTATCTTGGTGCCGGGAGAAACGGAAAGAATAGACGATCAGGCGTTTTACAGCTGCTCCTCGCTGACAGAGGTATCCGTTAAGGCTGCTTCCACTGCCGATAACGCCTTTGAGGGCTGCTATCAGCTGCCGGAGGAAATGCGGCCTGCTCCTAATACAGAAACGATCATCGATGAGCCAGGTACTGACGTCTCGGAGGAAATGTCAAAGCCGGATACACTCGGCTCCATAGCGGGTGACGCAAGCCTGTTCGATGAAGAAAAATACAGCGGCTATCGGGTCATCGGAAATGATGAATTTGCAGAATGGAGCCAGAAATATATTGCCTTCTGTAAGGAAAACGATGTTCCCACAGAAAGAGACGAGTTGCTCTATACTCTGCTTTACAAGGGTGAGGTCGTCCCACATTTCATGGGCATGACATCCGCCGAGAACCATGACCCTGCCATGTCGAAGCAGGCGGCAATCGCGTTTGGTGTGGATTATGATGAGACCTATCTTATGATGGATCACGGACTTTATACTGAGCTTGGACGCGGCAGGATGTGTGATGATCTTGTCCTGTACAGCGGTGTGTATGACAGTCAGCTCAAGGCTGCGGCAGGAACTGACGATGTGCCGACTCTCGAACAGCTAAAGGACTCCATTGGAAAGACCTTTACTGATCCGATAATGATAAGCACAACTACGGACATCGGTGTGGCTTGTAATTTTTCCGATACGCTGTTCATTATCTACGCTTCAAAGGAAAGCATGGATGCTCTTGGCGCTTTCAGCATCGACAGTATATTAGGGACAAACGAAAAAGAGATACTGATGTCAAGAAATGCGTCCTATCGTATTCTTGACGTCGGAACAATCGCTGTAAATAAAACAGATTATGACGGCGAGGAAACGGAACTCTACAGAAACTATGTAAAGGTAGAGCTGCTCTGACCGGCAAGCTGCCGGTCCTGATTTAGTTTTTGAAAGATATTATTTGTCAGAATGAAAAACGCTTAAAAAACTAATACGGGA
>CADBPE010000014.1 GCA_902796475.1 uncultured Ruminococcus sp. | reverse complement strand
GGTCACAGCTTTGATGTGTGCTATGACGGGATAACAGCCGAAAAAATGATCGCGCAGAAAGCCTATGATGTGATCCTGCTTGATGTAATGCTGCCGGGACAAAGCGGCTTTGAACTTCTGTCGAAGATACGTTCGGAAAACGGCGCGGTTATTTTTCTGACGGCTTTACAGGATGTAAGCGACAAGGTAAAGGGACTCAAGCTCGGTGCAGAGGATTATATCGTCAAGCCCTTTGAGCCGATAGAGCTGCTTGCCAGAATTGAAGTGATCTTACGAAGGCAGAACAAGACGGGAACGGTATTCCGCTACGGCAATATCGAAGCAGATGAGAACAGTCATACCATACTGAAGGACGGGAATCCTGTCATCCTGACACCAAAAGAATTTGAATTGCTTATGTTCTTTTTGCGGCATAAAGGGATCGCACTTACAAGAGAAAAGATACTGTACGGTGTGTGGGGCTATCAGTTTATGGGAGAAACAAGAACGGTCGATGCTCATGTTCAGCAGATACGCAAAAAGCTCTCACTGCAAAACAGCATCATCACCATACCGAAGGTGGGCTACCGTCTGGAAGCAGGTGATGCAGTATGAAGCTGTGGTTCAAGCTCTTTCTGTCCTCTGTGCTGATCGTCATAACGGCTGTAAACGTCACGATGACATGGATGCTGTCGTCAAATTATTCGGCAATGCTCACCAATGAACGTGAAAATGCCGCCGTTCATCATGAATATCTCTGTACACTTATAAAGGATGCTGTTGCTTATGAAAGGCTCAGTACGGATGCCTTTATGGTATCGGAGGACGAGATCGCGGGCATTGCGGAAAAAAATATTTATGGCTCAGCTCCGTGAGGGCGGCAGCGCTGTTCTGTTTGATGAAAACGGCAATGCAATGACAGCAAAAACAGAACAGACTTTCCTTGACGATATACCTCAAAACAGCGACGAAAAAACAATAACCTCTGTAATAAAAACCGTTCGTGACGGCGGCAGCGAGAAAATGCTTCTGATATGCAGTTCGGTGATAAGACTTGAAGGAAAGAAATATTACCTTTCGGACAGTCATGATATTACCGGAATATACCGTCAGAACAAGGAGCAGGAACGCTTGTCGCAGTTGGTATCGTTTATGTGCGCGGCTATGTTTTCCGTTGTGCTGCTGATCCTGACAAAGCTGTTTCTCCGCCCCCTCGGAAGGGTAAACGCCGCCCTGAAAGAGATCGCCGGAGGAGATTACAGCAAGCGCCTGAAGGTAAAGGGCAGTGATGAGCTGCGAAGCCTTTCGGAAAACGTCAACCTTATGGCACAGTCAGTCGAGGAAAACTATAACAAGATACAATCTGTTGCCGAGGATCGCAAACGATTTATTGACAGTCTTTCTCACGAAATAAAAACACCTCTGACCTCTGTTTTAGGCTTTGCGGAGCTTATGCGGATGAAGCCGGCTCTCAGCTCCGACGAGGTGCTGGAATATTCGTCTATTATTGCGGAGGAAGCGTCAAGGCTGCGTTCTCTTTCGGGCAAGCTGATGGAGCTTGTCAGCACAGGAAACAGTATTTCAGAGCTAAAGCCTGTCCGCCTTGATGAGCTTATAAGTGAAATAGCTACCGTTTTTGAGCCGATCATAAAAGCAAAAAATGTAAAGCTATCAGTCAGTGCCGAGCCTGTTGTCATTATAGCGGACAGAGATCTTTTCAAGTCGCTTTTATATAATCTTGTGGATAATGCAATCAAAGCCTCTCCGGAAAATGAAGCAGTCGGGTTTTCCTGTAAAGAGGATAACGGCTGTGCACTTATTGCCGTTTCCGATCACGGCAGGGGTATTGCCCGTGACGAGCAGGAAAAGGTATTCGAGCCGTTTTATATGACGGATAAATCCCGTTCACGCAAGGCAGGCGGAGCAGGTCTGGGGCTTGCACTGTGTGCAGAGATCGCCGAAAAGCACAATGCCGTTATCAGTCTGCAAAGCGAAGAAGGCAAAGGTACGACAGTAACAGTGAAGCTCAAAGCCGAAAGCGGAGGTAAAGCAAATGAAAAAACTGACTGAAATATTATTCTATTCATTGATCGTTGTTTTGCTTTTTGCCTTTGAGACAGGCTGCGGGTATTTATGC
>CADBPE010000013.1 GCA_902796475.1 uncultured Ruminococcus sp. | reverse complement strand
TCCATTGCTTTTATCATGATTTCGTAAGAAATCATGATAAAAATACAAACCTGTTAACAGTTTATTTACTCATTCAAAAACCCTGGCTGACGGAATCACGGAAATCAATTTTTGCGCTGCAAGTTACACTGGGGGAAACCCTTTGTCAGGAACAACCGGCAAGCTGCCGGTCCCGAATTACTCTTTGAGAGATATTATATATTGAAAGTAGATTTCTCTCCAAAGACTAATTCGGGTGCGGAGGCTTTCCGTCCTTCCTAAAAAACTTGTGTTTTGTGATTAAAACATTGCGAAATTTAGTAAAGCTTTCTTCTCGAACGGATTGGTTTTTTGAAAATTGATTTCCGTGTGACGGAATCAGGGAAATCAATTTTGCTCTGCAGGTCATACAAAATGGGACTTTTTCGCAAAAGTCACGTTCATTCACTGCCCGCAGACGGCGAAATATCAAGCTGCTATTGACAGGGCGCTTTTATCACGCTCCACGCGGAAACGAGCCTTTGCACTGACCATGCTGCATTTGCAGGACTTGTCGAGGGCAGCTTTGCCGCAGCTATGCCGGCAGAGGGATAAATATACTTCATATACATTTTGTGAGACAGAGCGCCGTTGCAGAATATCCTTGATATTCTGCTCCCGCTGATGATCCCGCTGATATCGTTAGGCACGACATCCTTTACAGAGCTGTCTGAGGAACCGGTTATCGTGCAGGAGTGTATCGAATCCCACAGCGCAAGCCCATGACTCAGCACAATCTTTTTCTTCTCGTCTATTGTAGAGGGCAGCTCTTCATCGAAGATAAGCGCAAGCACACGCCAGAAACGATTCTGCGGATGTCCGTAGAAAAATCCCTGTTCACGCGAGCGCACCGACGGAAAGCTGCCCAGTATCAACGTTTCCGAAGCCTTATCAAACAGCGGCGGAAACGGGTGTATTATGCTTTGAGCCGCGCTCATTTGACCGCAGGCTCCCACTTGCACCTTACGGGAGATACTATTGAACCGTCCTTCTTCATAGCGTTCATGGTCTTGTCTACCACCTTGCGGTCAAGTCCTGTCAGTTCGGCTATTTTGCCGGCGTTCAGCGGCTCTCCGGCCTTTTTCATCGCATCAAGTATAAGCTCTTTTTCTTCCATGATATTCGTCTCCTTTGTTCAGTAAATTTTTTCTGTTCAGTTATCAGGCTCTGCGCTTCAGCCCTTGTACCTTGAAAGCATGCGTGAGTAAAAACCCGCTTTTTCTTCATCAGGAGCGGCAAATCCCGTACCGTACCGGTATATCTGAAAGCACCTTTCCATAGCGTCTATAAGACCGCTGGCGGCGGCGCCCTCGTAATAGCTGAGTATCTTTTCAGACTTCGCCTTTGCATCGCTCAGCTTTTCCATATCGCAGGCTGCGCGGTACATTGCCTCCGGCTGACCCTCTTCTGCTGCAAGCAGCAGATATTCCCTGCCAAGCCGCCGTGTCTCACTGTCGGTTCCGGACATAAACGCATTTGCGGCGTCGTAAAGCGCATCAGGCTGACGGGCGTCCATAGCCTTTGAAAGCCACTTCAAAGTCCCCTCCTTATTTCCCTCCTGACGGCAAAGCAGAGCCATTTGCCACAGAGCATCGGTGTCCCCTTCATTTATAAGGTCAAGCAGCAGATCACGCCTTGTCTTTTCGCAAAAGCCGCCGTCTATAAGCTCCTTAGCCCGCTTACTGCCGGCATCAGCCGCCTTTTTCAGCTTTTCCTTTGCTTCGTCCGGAGAAAAACCGCTGCAGTATCTCCCGTAAGCCTCGCAGAGCGCCTGTTCCGTCATTGCCTCCGTATGTCCCAGATCAGCCGCCTTTGAAAGATAATAGTACACCTCGCCGTAATTTTTGCTGCTTATCAGCGACTGCGCCTGCCGATAATATCCTGCGGCAAGCTCCTTCTTTTTTTCGGTGACAAGAGCTATACGTTCCTCCGCCATTTCAATATCCGACACGCTGTTGTAGCAGTTCAGGGCAGTCACAAAATTTCCGTGTATCTCCTCTATAAATCCTCTGCGGATACAGGTAGTATCGGAAAGCTCCTCATATCTGTCAATATCGACAGCCCATGATGCGCCCGCCTGAATAAGCGCAAGCTCATCGGTATCGAAAAATTCGCCGGCAAAGCTCATATCAGCTTCGCAGCCAAGCGGAAATTTGCCGTCAAGTTCAGGACAATCCTCTCCCCTTCCTGACGAAAGAAGCTCATAAGCCATCTTTATCCGTGATATCAGGACATCTGCCTGTTCCTTTCTGTCGGGGTAAATACGGGCGATATCCTCATAGCTTTCCAGCCATTCTTTCAGCTGCTCCTTGGTACAGCTCCTTCCGGAGTTCAGCGCTGTTGCAGGACGCATTATTGTTTCCTCCTTATGCAGACCTTGTAAAATTCTGCTTTTCCTCGGTCATTTTCGGTATGCGCCGCATATTTTTATGTTTATGCAGCGGCTTTTGCGCACTAACAAAGGGCATCCGTAACAGCGGCTGCCCTTTTGTCCTGTGATCTTAAGCAGATACTTCTGCGCTATCGTTTTTTATGAACTGTAATTAGCGTGGTCAGCGCACCTGCTCATTTATCGGTTTAATTATGAATTCTGAATGAACATTGTCTGTTCTGTAATATCCTCGTTATAGAAAAGATAAGCAAGACCTCCGGCGTCCTTGAGGAAAGGCATATCTGACGCCTGCGGGTCAAACTGCATGAAGAGCTTTGCAGGGGATTCCTCGCTGTTCCAAACATTCGGCTCGCCAAAGAGCTTTATTCCCTCGCCCTTATCGGCTGCTTCGGAAAATTTGATCGACCATGGCTCATTCAGCGGCTCAAACTGCTCAAAGATCATGTTGAAGTCGTCAATTACCATGTCGGGCTTTGTTTTGCTTATTCTAACTATCGGCTTGTAGGGATACTCGGAAGTATCGAGGAAAACGTACAGCCAGCCCGTATGAGGAAGGCGCTTCTCCGTGTCAAGCTTAGCTATCTCCGAAAGCTTGATCTGGCAGAAGAATATTATTTCCTCACCGAAATCGTTTTCCCACTCTGACGGAACCGCAGGCGCTCCGAAAAACTTGCTGACGACATCGTCCTTTGCTCCCTTTGTAACCGTAATGCCTATTGCCATAATAATACCTCCCGTGAATTTGTTCTGTATCGCCGTCCCATACGGAACAGCCCGATAAGACCGGTACGCCCGATCCTACGCAGCAATTTAACAGTCATGTCCATTTTTACGAACATACAGTATTTAAAGCTGTGAATGTTAAATCTGATACATCAACATCCACACGCATTATTATACAATTTAACTATATCAATTTTATGCGTTCATTTCAATCAGCATATTCCATATAATTTCACGAGATAAATTATAGATATTGCCAAGTCTTGCCGGGGCGCTGCCCCAGACCCCGCCAGGGGCGCTGCCCCTGGACCCTGGCAGGGGCTCGAGCCCCTGCACCTGCGTGTTTTGATCTTTTACAGTTTATCGAAATCCTAAAATATTATCCTATTATTACTCTGTTTTTCAGTGTGACTATCCTGCTGCTGTATGACGCCGCTTCGGCTGAATGCGTTACCTGTAATATGGTCACGCCTCGTTCCTTATTGAGTCTGGAGAAAAGCTCCATTATCTCGGCGCCCGATGCTGCGTCAAGATTTCCGGTAGGCTCGTCCGCAAGAATGATCTCCGGCTCGCCAAGCACCGCTCTGGCTATCGCCACCCTCTGCTGCTGTCCGCCCGAAAGCATCGACGGGTATGACTTTACCTTGCTCTCCAGTCCGGTTATCTCCAGTATTTCCTTGTACTTCTCACGGTATTCCGATATCCTCCTGCCGCTCATCTCAAGCGGGAGAAGAATGTTGTCCTCAACAGTCAGATTTGCCGCTAAATTGTAGAACTGGAATACAAAGCCCATCTTCCTGCAGCGTATCTCCGAAAGCTCGCTGTCTTTAAGGCTTGAAATATTCCTGCCGGCAACATAAATATCACCCCTGAAATCTCTGTCAAGACCGCCTATAAGATACAGAAGCGTTGACTTGCCCGTTCCGGATTCGCCCATAAGCGAAACAAAGCTTCCTCTTTCAATATCAAGATCTGCGCCGTCCAGCACGACCTGAGCGGTATCACCCTTGCCAAAGGTCTTATGGACATTTCTTGCGCTTATTACAAGCTTCCCTATCGGCTTTCGGGGTGCGCGCTGCTGTGCGTTGTTTTGTGTATGCTCTGCGCTAAATGCGTTTCCGGTCTGCACGTTATCATAATACTGCTGCTGATAATCCTCCGGATCCTTATAAGCGAACTGGGCGCTCAGGTCATTCTGTTCGTAGGAATAATTATTATCGTCCTCAAAGAATTGCTGCGCCTGATAGCCGCTCCGATCCTCATAAGGCGGCTGTCGGTAGTTGTTCATGTTCTGACCCTGACCGTGATCTCTGTTATTCATATCGTTTCCTCCTAATCAATCTGCGCCGGTTTTTATTTCTTCGGCAATATTCATCTTCGAGAGCATTCTTATAGGCTTTAACGCCACCACTAACAGCAGTACAAACGCCGCCGCTCCGAAGAAAACGGAATACAGCATCGGATGGAAAAGCGGCAGGCTCATATCCAGCATCGAAAGCGCTTTTTCGGTTATTCCAAGGAAGAAATATCCGAAAAAAGCGGAAGCAGCTGCGGAAATGCCGCAGGTAAGGACGGTTTCCCATATAATAAGAGCCTTGAGCTTGCCCTTGCTCATGGATGACGAATAATAGACTGCGTACTTTCTGCGGGAATGCTCGAAGCCCATAAGCATATTGCTGAACGTGCCCATGAGCGACAGCGCGATGCCCAGTACAACGACCGCATAGACCACACTCATAATGCCGCTCATATAGGAGCGCTGCATCTCATAATAATCATCCATGCTCATAATGGAGCTTGGCTGGTCGGAAAGCGTGGACAGCATCATGTCCCATACATCGTATTCTTTGCCGGGAGCAGTTTTTATCAGCACATAAGCGGGGCGGTCAAAGTAGACCTTTTTGTAGGTATTCAGACTTACCATTACGGTGTTGCCGTAGCTGTTGAAGTAGCCCGCATCGATCAGGCATTTTACCCTGAGTTTAAGCTCGACCGGCAGATAGCTTTCTATGCGCAGACCGAGAGTTACAGTGTCACCGACATTGAAGCCCATCTTTGAAGCTATCACTTTATCAAGGGCTATCTCGTCATCGGCGAGTGATCCGGGGCAGTCCATAACGCCGCTGAAACTTTTATATCCGCCGTCATTCAGCGCAAGCACCGAAAGTTCACGCTCGACTCCGTTGACAAGAGCATGCGACTCATATTTAAGATCCTTGCAATATATCTTTTCAACATCAGCAACGCCGTCTATGCTGCCTATAACATAGTCGTATATATTTCCGTCCTGCTCGGCAGGAAATATCATAAGGCTGCAGTTAAAGTTAGGATTATTCAGAAAATGGAGCAGCGATACCGACAGTACAAGCATCGCTATCGTCAGCGACAGCGCAGAAAGAAGAAGCTGCGCAGATGACACACTGCTTTTGGTGCTGGATATTTCCTTTGCGGCAAGCTTTGCAACAGGCAGATTACACTTTGTGAACAGTATACTCAGACCCTTGGATATCCAGAGCAGGATCATCGGGAAAACAAGCACAGCGCCGATCATTGTAAGGAATGCCGCTGCCACAGTAAACACGAAATCCTCGGTCACCAGATAGATCACGATACCTGCCGCAAGCATTACTGCGCCTATAACGGTCAGCGCTGACGAGGGAAGATATACTGTCTCTTTATTGCCGAAAATAATATCTCTTACGGGAGTTCTGGCAGCCTTAACAATAGCGGCAGCCGAAAAAACGCACTGGATAACGGTAACTCCAAGAATAACAAGAATTATCGTCAGAAGGTTTATCCCATCGGAATGTGTGATATCCTCTGTGCCTGCGGGCGAGAAAAGCGCAAGGGCGGAATTTCCTCTAAACGGCAGATACAGCAGAGTACCCAGCACACCGCCGCACAGACCGTAAAATGCGCTTTCACAAAGCAGCAAGGCTCCTGTGCCGGCTATGCTTCCGCCTACGCTCCTCAGCATTCCTATAACGGACATTCTCTCGTTCACTATATGCTTTGACATTGACACGACTATAAAGCACACCATGAGGAACACCACTGCAAAGATCAGGTAGTAAATATTTAGCATGCTGTCCATTGTATCGTCCGAATCAAGAGATGTTGTACCCATAGATATGTGACCCGGATATTTCTGACCTATGCTATCCATTGCAAAGGTGACCTGATCGTCGGGCACATCAGCGTAGCCCATAGAAACAGTGCCTTCCTTGTTGCCGACTATCTGATTGCACAGCTCAGGAGTCATTATTATGCAGTTCGGTCTTGGATTGAGAATTTTTTTAGCCGGTACGACACCCAATATCCTGAGCTGATATTTTTTCTGCTTGGAACCGACAAGAGAAATCGTGTCGCCCTCCTTTTTTCCAAGCTGAGCGGCAAGAGAGCCGGTAATTGTCACGCCGCCGCTTGTAGGACATGGTGTTTCAAGCATTTTCATTTCAAAAGCGGCCTTGGTGTCTATGCCCATCAGAGCTATATTCAGCTGATTGACATAGTTTATGTACCTGCTGTTCTGAATAGTTTCGTTGATCGAACCCATTGTCACGCCAACGTATTTACTTCCGGGCGGCAGGTCGTCCGAAGTGACCTTTACGCTTTTGCCGTAGCTGTCCATTATTATCATATCGGCATCGCCGTAGTTGGCTCTGAAAAAATCCCTGAGGTCGTTTTTTGCCGTATTGATGCCCGCAATACAGAAAAGCGCCGCAAATGCCGCTGCCGCCAGAGAGATCACGATAATCAATGTTCTGAGCGGTTTGCCGATAACATTACGCAGTACAAGCTTTGCTCTTATCATTTTATCACCACACCTTTACCCTGTTTTCGGAAGCAACATACATTTTGTCGCCTTCCTTTATATCATAGGTCTCATAGAACTCATCCATAGTGGACAGGACCGCATTCACTCTGGCTTCCGCCGGGCTGTGAACATCGCCGCTGAGAGTGATGACAAGGTCTGTTATAAGCGTTAGAGATGCCCACTGAGTTGCTATCCCTTTAAAGAACTGCCGGCGATCTTCTTTATTCTTTATAGAATGAAGTACGCACTGAATAGATGCAAGATCCGCAATATTTTCCGAAAGGGTAAGCTTGCCGTTTACATGGTACACATCAAGGATCGTAAAATTATTGTAGTATTCCTTGACGCGCTCCATAAGCTCCTTATATTTCCGGGTGTCGGTCTCATTTATCCAGTCAGGCTTGTAGTTGCCGTATTCATCAAATTCGAAGCCGTTGGAATCAAAAGCGTGGTTTATCTCGTGACCGATAATATAGCCATCAATACCAAGATTGTAATACTCGCTGTCGTCAGGGTCTACGCATAAGCTGCTCAGCATTACCGCCGGTATCTCTATCTTGTTCGACATGGGATAATATGTAGCGTTCGGCTCTATTGCCGACATCTCCCATTCGGCTCTGTTGGCAGGCTTGTTCAGCTTTCCAAGATTTTCCTGTATCCTGCCGCGTTTTATGGATACGACATTTTCCAAAAGAGCAGCTCCATTTTTGGAGGTCTTAATTTTATACGGAAGTTTGAAATTATTATCATAACCCATCAGCACCGACATATTGTCAAGCTTTTTCAGGAACTTGTTCCGGCTGTCCTGAGAGAGTCGGGCGCAATTGCTTATCAGCTCACGGCAGGAGCTTTGTATGGTCTTGAGCATTTTTTCGCTCATTTCCCTTGCTTTGGGAGTGTATAATTCTTTGCCGGCAAGCACACCCAACTCATCATAAATAATATCGGCCACAAAGCTTTTTGCGTCTTCGTCGGCGTCACTGTCGATATTGCCTGCCGACTGATCCGGGTTTGAAAATTTCGGCGGCAGCGCGCGGGAATATTCAAACATTATACAGGTATAAAGATAATCCTTTATTTCTCTGAGATGTTCGTCTGTAAACATCTCATTTATCTTTTTTGCCTGGTTTTCATCGTAGACCACAAACCTGTCCGTTTTTATACCAAAAGCGGCGAGCATTTTATCCGTGTCGATGTTTGAAAAAAGAGCCGCAAGCTTTTTCTTGTCATATATTTTGAACTGACTGTCAAAATCATATAGATCCTCGACGTCTCTGCTTTGGAGCATTATCTCATTCATCATCTTTACGGTATTTCTGGCTCTTGCTTTTGATTCATCCACAGATATATTCAAAGCTGAGAGAGCCTTTTCCACGTTTCTGCCTGTCTCATCCGGACCGGCATCCGTTTTGGTAAAATTCTCCTTCATGTTTCCAAAGGAGTTATAGCTCATAAAGAATAAGATATTTTCAGATGTGTTGTACGGATCAGGATTCACCTTCGGACTGAACAGGGATCTTACGCCGAAGTTCTGAAAGATGAAGCCCATTGCGCCCACAAGATCATCAATAGTGCCGCATTGCTCTATCATGAACACCAACTGCATAAGCAGTTCTGTATCGCTTTCGTTTCTGGCGTCCACATCCATATACTGATTATAAAGTTCCTTCACCGCTTCCTCAATGGAGCCGCCAGCAGGATCGCTTTTCACACAGCGGTCGATAAGATCATCCAGATAATCCGCTAACTTATCGTTCACATTTTGCATGAAGCCGTAGTCTGTTTTGCCGTATGGTATCTGCCCTGTGGAAAGATAGTCGTAGTTAATGTTGCCGTAAAAGTTTTCGCCGATCTCCGGTTTTTGAGGTACAGCTTTTGAAGTCTGTGGTTCGGGCATCACGGGAGCCTCGCTGCAGGCAGCCAGTGAAAGTGCCGCCGCCAGCGACAGAATTATCGGCAGCAGTTTTTTCCGCATAAGCTACATCCTTTCTTTTTCGAACTGAGAAGAAATGCCAATTCATTAATAGTATCATAATATCACATATTTTGGTCATAATCAACATTTTTCTTATAAGACATTAAAATAAAATGTTATATAAGTCCACCGACATTAAATGACGCTTTCATCAAAAATTCAGGATATTCAGTACAACAACAAGGACATACGGATAAAAAAACAGGATTGATTTTAGCATCAGAAAAGTGTATTATAGTAAAAGAAAAATGATTTTGAAACGAGGTCAATCTATGAAATTCACTTTATTTTCAGACGCAAGGATCGGCGGCGCTCTCAGACGTCCGGTTCTTATCACAAGCATTACCGAGTCGGTATCACGCACAGGAAAGCCTTTTCTGAAGATCGGCATGAAGGACGGCGTTACTGAGCAGGTAGCCATGATGTTCGACACCACCGAAGCAGCCCTTACCGCCAACAAAGGGATCATACAGCACTGCATCGCTGATGTCGATCTCAGTGTAAACGAGTACCAGGGCTCAAAAAGCTTTATCGTAAACAACATTTCAATATGCCGCAATCCTGCCGTTACTATGGGAGATTTTGTGAAGGTCCCGCCCGTTGACATCAAGCTCATGTATAATGAGATATGCAGCATGCTCAAGGCTTTTTGCGAGAACAGCGGCGACGGTCACACGCCTGTTTCCGAGCTGGCTCTTGAAATAATAAACGATCATAAGGAAAGCTACATGAAGTCATCCGCTGCGATAACCATGCATCACAACATACTTGGCGGACTGATCTATCATTCCTACCGGATGGCGAAGGCGGCTGACGCATTGTGCAGTGTTTATCCGATACTTGACCGTGAGCTGATGGTCTGCGGTGCTGTTCTGCACGACATCGGCAAAATGACGGAGTACGAAACTTCTGAGATCGGCGATTCGTGTTTCACCTCCGACGGCATTCTTTTCGGGCATCTTTTCATCGGAGCAAATATAGTGGAGAAATACGCCGAGGGCAAAAATTACTCTCCCGAAAAGATAAAGATGCTCAGGCACATGATACTTTCGCATCACGGAAAGCAGGAATGGGGCGCAGTAGTCAATCCTGCGACACCCGAAGCGATGGCGCTGCACCTGATCGACTGCCTTGACGCAAGGATGTACAATTTTGAAGACCAGATGCCTCAGATAAAGCCCGGAGAGATCAGCGAAAAAAGGGCAATGGGGCTTGACAACCGTATCTATCACGCAAACTTCAGCGAATAATCCGGGGATGTCAGTGAAGCTGACAGATGGTTCGTTCTTCAAAATCACTCCATCCGTCACGCCTTGCGGAGCGCTTGCAGTATAAGGATTTCGCTGCCTGCGGGCAGCGAGTCAGTGGGACTTTTAGAAAAAAGTCCCCCCGACACCCCCGAAAACCGTGTTTTTTATCTATCAATTAATATGATAATAGTATAACTTGCAGTCACAACAAAATACCGGCAGTCCATTGTGAACTGCCGGTATTTTTTTGCTGTATTATTATATAAAAGCCGACTATAACTATCTTATCCGGTCAGAGATGCAAGATAATCATAAACCTCTTTCTGCGTTGCAAACGACATTGCTTTGGCGGCTGCTTCGTCTGCCTTTTCCTTTGTCCATGTAGAAATGCACTTTCTCACACGCAGAACACTCGGCGCCGATACGCTGAATTCCGTAAGTCCGAAGGATATCAGCAGAGGTATCATCATCGGATCGGCAGCGGCTTCTCCGCACATGCCTACCGGTATCCCTCTGCTCCTGCCGGCTTCAATGATCGACTTTATCATTCTGAGCACAGACGGCTGGAGCGCTGAATACAGATATGAAACATCGCTGTTTCCTCGGTCGGCTGCCATAGTGTAGCCGGTAAGATCGTTCGTGCCGATGCTGAAAAAGTCCGACTCGGCAGCAAGCAGATCGGCAATTATTCCCGAAGCAGCTGTTTCTGTCATTATGCCGACTTTGATATTTTCATCAAAATCAACGCCCTCACTTCTGAGCTGAGCCTTTAGTTCCTCAACGAGAGCCTTGCCCTCTCTTACCTCGTCAACGCAGGTTATCAGCGGGAACATGATGCTAACATTGCCGAATGCGCTGGCTCTCAGGATAGCACGAAGCTGTGTCTTGAAAAGCTCGCGGTTTTTCAGACAATATCTGATGGCGCGGAAGCCCATGAACGGGTTCTCCTCCTTGGCAAGACCAAGGTATGGGATATCCTTGTCGCCGCCTATATCAAGCGTCCTTATAATGAGCGGCTTGCCCTTCAGCATGACTGCCGCTTTCTTGTACTCGGTAAACTGTTCCTCTTCCGTGGGAACCGAAGTCTTATCCATAAACAGGAACTCTGTTCTGAACAGACCTACGCCTTCGCCGTCAAATTCAAGAGCCTTTGCCGCATCCTCCGGCTTGCCTATATTGCATACCAGCTCATAAACAGTGCCGTCCGCCGAGGCTGTGGGCTTTTCCCTGAACTTTTCAAGCTCACGGCGCTCCTGAAGAAGTTTTTCACGCCTTTGGGTGTAGTCCGCAAGCTGAGCCTCATCGGGTGAAAGAATGACATCGCCCTTGCCGCCGTCAATTATTACAGTGTCGCCGTTTTTTGCAGCGGTCATAATATCGGCTGCACTCATTACTGCGGGTATCTCCAGAACACGGGCAAGGATAGCGCTGTGTGAGGTGGTGCTGCCCGTTTCGGTGATAATGCCAACGATATTCTCCTTTTTGATCTCCGCGATCATCGAAGGAGTCAGTTCTTTAGCGCAAAGCACTGTTTCAGGCGGCGCATCCGAAAGCCTGACCTCGGATATGCCCAGCAGAATGCTCAGCACACCGGACTTTACGTCACGCACGTCAGCGGCTCTCTGCTTGGTAACATCATCGTCCGCAGCAGAGAATATCTGAATGAACATATCGCACATAGTTTCAAATGAAGCCTCTGCGCACTGACCGCCGTCAATAAGCTTATCCACCTCTCCGATAAGGAACGGATCCTTTACAATGCTGATGTGACCCAGCATGATCTCCGCTTCCTTTGCTCCGGCGCTTACCTTGAGAGCCTCTGCCTGTTTTTCGGTATTCTCACAGAAAAGCTCTACCGCATCATTAAAGCGTTTCTTTTCCGCCTGTGTATCCGTGATCTGCTTTGGGGTATATGTCAGGGAATGTTCCTCTATCAGCAGTACCTTGCCGATACCTATTCCGCTTGATACTCCGATACCTTTAAGCATTTTTTTCACCTCCTGTAAATCGGGAACGGCATCTCTGCCGCTCCCTTTGCCTTATCCCTTCACTATTCTTCCTTTTGTTCCCTTTTCCGTTCTATTCCGGGGGCCGTCATTCGCAGCGGCATATTATTCGCCGAAGCCGTCCTCGATCATCTTTGCGCCCTCAGCAAGAGCTTCGTTTTCCTGATCGCCGTCGCAGATCAGCTCGATAACGCTGCCGCACTTCATACAAGCTGCGATAAGGTTCAGGGTACTCTTTGCGTTATAGCTATTGCCGTTGAACTTGATAGTTACGTTGCAGGGATACTTGCCCATAGCTGTTGAAAAAACTGATGCGGGTCTCATGTGGAAGCCCTGTGCGTTCGGAACTGTTAATACCTTTGATACCATAATATTATCTCCTTTACAATATATTATTTTTTATTTTTATGCAGCCGCCTTTTTGGTCGGGCGGCTGCCTGCCGTCAGATAACCGGTTTTTTCAGATCACTTCTTTTCTGCCTTCTTCTCCTTCTTTGAGCCGAGACTCTTGAGGAAGGTAAGCATCAGCGCACCTACCACCGAGCCTATGAGAAGTGCCAGCAGATACATAAACGGACTGCCTATTGTCGCAATAACGAATATTCCGCCGTGAGGAGCCATGAGCGTACAACCGAATGCCCACGAGAGAGCGCCTGCTGTTGCAGCGCCAAGCGCACATGAAGGAATGACCTTCAGCGGATAGGATGCGGCGTAAGGGATAGCGCCTTCAGTAATGAACGACAGACCCATAATAAAGTTTACAATGCCGTTCTTGCGCTCGTCGGGAGTCCAGTACTTTCTGAAAATAGTAGTTGAAAGCGCAATAGCGATAGGAGGAACCATACCGCCGATCATAACGCAAGCCATTACCTGATAGCAGTTAGCCTGGAACGCGGCATCCATCGAGTTTGCAGCCTGAGTGAGCATACCTGTACCGAATACATAAGCCGCCTTGTTGAACGGGCCGCCCATGTCTATTGACATCATTGCGCCGAGGATGCAGCCCAGCAGGATACCGAGATTGTTGTCGCTGAGCCATGTAAGACCGTTGTTAAGACCGGTGTTTATGACCGCCATTATCGGGTTGACAGCGCACATCATAACGCCTACTATGCCCAGACCGACAAGCGGATAGAGCAGCACCGGCTTGATGCCTTCAAGAGCGCGGGGCAAGTGGTTACAGAGCTTTTCAAAGAGCTTCATGAGCCAGCCTGCAAGGAAGCCCGCCAGAAGAGCGCCAAGGAAGCCGGAGGGAACCGTTGAAGCTGCGCCCGGATCGGCAAAGGTAGCGCCGTTAGAAGCCAACAGACCGCCGATAATACCTACCAACAGACCGGGACGGTCGGCTATGGACATAGCTATGAAGCCTGCCAGCAGCGGAAGCATGAAGTTGAATGCAAATCCGCCGATATTCTTGAACCATGCAGCCACAGGATTCACCGTACCGAATGCGCTGTTGCCGGCAGCCTCTACGCCGCAAGCCGCATCGATAAGGAACGCTATGGCTATGAAGATACCGCCCGCAACAACGAAGGGCAGCATATGGGATACGCCGTTCATCAGGTGCTTATAAAGCTTTCTTCCGAAGCTCTCGTTGCCTATGGATTCACTTGCGGCAGCCTTCTTGTCTGCTTTGAATATGGGAGCTTCCTTGTTTATGATCTTGTTTATAAGCTCCTCCGGCTTGTGGATACCGTCTGCGACCTTGGTGGAAAACACCGGCTTGCCGTCAAAACGAGCAGTCTCAACGCTCTTGTCGGCGGCTATGATGATACCGTCACAATCCGCGATCTCCTTGGCGGTAAGAACATTCTTTGCGCCGCCTGAGCCGTTGGTCTCTACCTTTATGGTAATGCCCATCTTTTCGCCCGCCTTGGCAAGAGCCTCGGCTGCCATGTAGGTATGCGCAATACCCGTCGGACAGGCTGTGACCGCCAGAACTCTTATTCTTCCGTCATTTCCGCCTGCCGCCTTCGGAGCATCAGCCTTCGGCTTGTCCTCCTTCTTGGCTTCATCAGGGAACTTCTCCGTTTCCTTATCATCTATGAGCTTCAGGAACTCGTCTGCGGTCTTTGCCTTTTTCAGATTAGCCGTGAAATCCATATCCATGAGCATCTGCATCATGCGGGCAAGCACCTCAAGGTGAACATCGCCGTCAGTGGTTGCCGCTATCATAAAGATAAGCTTGCATGGCTCTCCGTCAGGTGACCCGTAATCTACGCCTGCCGGAACGGTGATCGCTGTAAGTGCCGGCGCCTTTACAGCCTCGCTCTTTGCGTGAGGAATGGCTATCTCCATGCCGATGGCGGTGGTGCCCATTTCCTCTCTTTTAAGTATGCCCTCTTTATACGCCTTTCTGTCCTTCAGATTGCCGCATTTTTCATGCAGCGCAACAAGCTTTTCAATAGCTGCCGCTTTATCCTTCACAGCGGCTCCTATCTCGATGCCCTGTTTTTTTAGCAGATCCGTTATTCGCATATTTTTTACCCCCTTATGTTGTGTTATTGATGATCCGTTCTTTTATTCCGTTCAGTTCCGGAACATGATCGAAAATGGAAGTTTTTGTTTGTGATAAAGGTCATTCGGACTTATTGATCTCTGTTGTCATATCAGGGTTGGCATTATGACAGCGGCTTTTTCTCCGGCTGCCCGCTCACAGCTTTTCAAAAACTTCCATTATCTTCTCTTTTGTCGCCAGACCCATTGAGAATGCAGTTGCGTTTCCGCAGGCTGTTCCAAGTCTCAGAGCGTGGCCGTAGTCGCCCTTCTGTTCATATCCGGCTATGAAGCCCGCAACCATCGAATCTCCCGAACCAACGGTATTGAGCACCTTTTCCTTTACCACTCCGGTATGATAGGTCTTTCCGTCCTCCGCAAACAGTACGGCTCCGTCGCCGCCCAGCGAAACTATCACGTTCCGCGCGCCCATCTTCATAAGCTCCTTTGCGCAGGACTCGGTCTCCTCCTCGGTAACTACCTCTCTGTCGAATATCTCCGAGAGCTCCTGACGGTTGGGCTTGATAAGGAAAGGTCTGTACGGCAGGCAGTTCAGCAAAAGCTTTCTTGTTGCGTCCACCACCTTGCGCACATCTCTGCCCTCAAGCCGCCTGAGTATCCTCTCGTAAGCGTCATCCGAAACGGTTTTCGGTATGCTGCCGGCAAGAACAATGGTGTCGCCGTCCCCTATCTCATCGGTTTTTTTCAGAAGCTGTTCAAACTCCTCCTCGGAAATGTGCGGCCCCTGACAGTTGATCTCACTTTCCTTGTCAGCCTTCACCTTGATGTTGATCCTGGATATGCCCTCTTTAAGCCTGATAAAGTCTGAGCATATACCCATCTCCCGCAGACCCTTTTCTATGGCGTCACCGGTGAAGCCGGCAGTAAAGCCCAGCGCCGTACTTTTCAGTCCCAGCTCCGCAAGAATGCAGGAAACGTTGATACCCTTGCCTCCGATGAAGTAGTCCTCGCTCGTAGTGCGGTTCGTTATGCCGCCGACAAATGAGTTCAGATGAACAACATAGTCGATGGAAGGATTCAGCGTAAGTGTGTAGATCATGATCTCACCTCCCTTATGATCGTTTTATCCGAAAAGCTGCTGTAAGGCAGCTTATCTGTGATGATGCAGCACTTCTTCAGTTCTGCAAAGGTCACCGGATATACCCTCCTGAATTTGCTGTGATCCGCAAGAACAAATACCGCAAAGCTTTTCTCGATCGCTTTGCTTTTCATAATGGCCTCGTCGCTGTCGGGTGTGGTGTAGCCCGAAGTCACGTCAATTCCGTTTGTGCCGATGAAAGCCTTTGTGAAATTGAATCTTTGCAGGTAATTTATTCCCTCCGAACCTATGACAGATGCAGTGACCGGTTTTATCCTGCCGCAGATCATGTAGGCGTTCAGTCCCTTGCTCAGCAGCTTCTGCGCGTGGATTATGCCGTTGGTAACGAAGACGGCTCTTGATGCTCCGATATGATCTATCAGTCTTGACGTGGTAGTGCCCGAATCAATATAGATAAAGTCATCGTTATTGATAAGAGTCGCCGCATATTCCCCGATAAGATCCTTTTCCTGAGCCATAATCTGATCCCTGACCTTGACCTCGTCCTCCAAGGCTCCCTCTGTGCGGTTGATCGCCGTAGCTCCTCCATACACCTTGCGCAGTCTGCCTTCGCGGTCAAGCGCCGTCAGATCTCTCCGGATGGTCGATTCCGAGATGCCCAGAGCATTGGCAAGCTCTGTCACAGTTGCGGCGTCACGCTCCGAGAGAATATCTATAATAGTCCTATATCGCTCTTGGGTAAGCATCACTTATCACCTCGAATCTGTCCTCTGGTTCAAATTATAGCAGAATTTTTGCCAATGTCAAGCATATTCTATCATATTTTTTCAATGTTAATCAAAAGTTCACTATTTATTCATGTTTATATGGTATTACTTAATCATAGATGAGCGCATTTTTCCACTTTATGCCATTTTTGCTATATCAGCGAATTTTAGTACATAATTTTTACTATAATCACCAGAAAGGAGCCAGTCTATGGAAAAGAAAGAAAAATATTTAAGCCTGCTGTCGGAAAAATATCCCACCATGCGTTCACTTTCACGAGAGATAATAAATCTGTCGGCGATACTCAATCTGCCCAAGGGGACAGAACATTTTATGAGCGATATTCACGGCGAATACGAAGCCTTCTGCCATATTCTGAACAACTGCGCAGGAGTAATACGCGAAAAAGCCGATATGCTGTACCGTGACCGTCTTTCGGACAGCGAGATCGAGGAGATCTGCACCATAATTTATTATCCGAAGGAAAAGATGCGGCACATCAAAAGCGAGCGTGTCATAAGCGCCGAGCGCTACCGGCTCATCATACACCGAATGATAGAAATAGCGGGCGTACTTTCATCAAAGTACACCCGCTCAAAGGTGCGCAAAGCCATGCCGGAGGACTACGCCTACATTATTGACGAGCTTCTTCACGCGCAGAAGGACGAGGACGACAATCAGATACTCTATCACCAGAAAATTCTCGACAGCATAATAGGAATTGACGCCGAGGATTTCATCGACGCCCTTGCCGGACTGATAAAGCGTCTGGCTGTTGACCACCTGCATATTGTCGGAGACATTTTCGACCGTGGCGCAAGCGCCGACAAGATACTTGATCTGCTCATAAAGCACCACTCTCTTGACATACAATGGGGCAACCATGATATGCTATGGATAGGAGCCGCCGCAGGAAACGAAGCCTGCATCTGCAATGTTATAAGGGGCTGCATAAAGTACAAGACCCTTGAAACTCTCGAAAGCGGCTACGGCATCAGTCTTAGGAATCTGACTGTTTTTGCCGGAATGACATACAGCGATGACGACATCATGAAACGCGCCCTCAGAGCCATTACTGTAATGCAGTTCAAAGCCGAGGGGCAGATCATTCTGCGGCACCCCGAATATGACATGAACGACCGTCTGCTTATGGGCAGGATTAACAAGGACGCCGGCACCGTTGAGCTTGACGGAAAAGCTTATCCTCTGAACGTGCCTGAGCTGCCCACGCTTGACCCAAGAATGCCTTACAGCTTTTCGCCCGAAGAGCAGACCATTATGGACGAGCTGAAAGCCGCTTTTCTCAACAGCTCACGGCTGAGAAAGCACGTTCGTTTTCTTCTGGAAAAGGGCAGCATGTATCTTTGTTACAACGGAAATCTGCTGTATCACGGCTGCATACCTCTGGACGATAACGGGAATTTCTACGGCGTAGATCTTTTCGGCAGGCTGTACAAGGGACGCGCCCTGCTTGACCTTGCGGACAGCGCCGTAAGGCGGGTATGGTACAGCAGAGAAAAGGACAGCGAGGAGCTTGACCTTTTGTGGTATCTGTGGTGCGGCAGACGTTCGCCGCTTTGCGGGCGGAACATAAAGACCTTCGAGCGCTATTTCATAGACGACAAGAGCACCTGGCACGAGGAATCCGACCCTTATTACCGTTATTACGAAACCGAAAAGTGCTGCAGCATGATACTTAGGGAATTTGACCTTTATTCCCCATACTCACACATAATAAACGGTCACACGCCGGTGCTTGCATCGAGCGGAGAGCAGCCCCTTAAAGCCAACGGAAGGCTTCTCGTTATTGACGGCGGCTTTTGCCGGGACTACCACTGCAAGACAGGCATTGCCGGCTACACGCTGATATACAATTCTCACGGTCTGAGGATCAAGGCGCACCAGCCGTTTGAGTCCATTGAAAAAGCCCTGAGCGAGAATACCGACATAATCTCAAGCTCAAGGCTGATAGAAACCGAAAAAAACCGCATCATGGTAAAGGATACCGACAACGGCAAAAGGATAATGGAAGAAATCGACGATCTTTACGAGCTGCTGGAATACTACAAGCGTTCCAAGCCCGGCAGAACCCCGCGGTAATGCGATGTTATCAGATCCTTGACAGCCGCCGGCGGCGCAGAGCCTGCGCTCCCAAATTCGCGTTCATAGATAAACAAGTGGAAACGCAGCAGCCCGCGCCCAAAATTATCAAACCAAAAGCCAAACAACAAAGCTTCGCTCAAGGCGGCAAGCTGCCGCTCCCGATTGCGCGTTCGCAGATAAACAAGCGGAAACGCAGCAGACCGCGCTCAAAAATATCAAACCAAAAACCAAACAACAAAGCTTCGCTCAAGCCTATGAAAAAGCTTGAGCGAAGCTTTTGTGTTTTGTATTCTTAACAACCTCAGAGGACGGTCAGCCTGTATTTTATTCGCTGTCCAGCACCGCAATTACATCTTCTATCACTTCTGTGTAGGCTGACGGCGGGTTTGCTCCTGTTATCCTCTCAATTATCTTTCCGTTGCGGAAAAATATTACCGTAGGCGTTGTATCAACTGCAAATACCGACGCCGCATCCGGCGACTGCTCTACATCAAGAGCATAAAATCTCATGTAATCATAATATTCATCGGCAATTTCTTCGATAATCGGAATGAGTCCTCTGCTGTGTACGCACCATTGTGAATAAAACAGCACTGCACAAAAGCCGTTTTCTATCCTTACATCAAGATCATAAGAATCTACAAGTATTATATCTTCACTCATATTTCTCACCCTTATAGCGTCAATTTTCGATCATTCAAAATGTTATAATATATACATCACCTGAACAAACGGTGATATCCTCAATGTGAGCGTCTTTGCCTGTCTCTTGCTTCCCTCAGCCTTACCGCAAAAAATCCTATGAACGGCAGCTGCTTCTGCTCAAACTTCAGCGCAGAGCTTATGCCCATAACGATCATCATCAGGTACGCAAGAGATATGGCTCCGGTCAGCAGGAACCCCACAATAGAACGGAGTCCGGGAACGAACGACAGTATCAGCAGCAAAATACCCTCCGCAAGGTAAAGCGCATGAGCCGCCGCAAAAAGTACGGCTCCCTGATACTTATGAAATCTCAGGTCGGGATTATCCCGCTCGACAGCAAAATGTCCCACAACAAAGAGGACGGAAATATATGATATGGCAGACAGGAATTTTATGTTGTCGTTGTTTTCACTCATTGTTTGCACACTCCCGATGTTAATTTGCCTATCATTGGCAGACTATACTATATTATTCTATAATACATATCGTGAGAATGCAAGTGTATTTTGAAAAACACGGCCGGCAACGCATAGAATTGTTTGTCGTTTCATAAGTATGTGAAGAAAAACTAAAGAGGCCCGGCCTCATCAGGAAAGGAATGAAAGCAAAATGACAGGATATTATCCTGAAGGCAGACTCATAAACACGGTGGAGAATCTTGCCGCCATGCAGTCCCTTTCATCTCTTGCAGAGGCCTGTCACGAAGGCAGGATACTCGAAGCAAGGGCGATGGTCTGCAACTCGGCTCATGATCTTATAGTCGATCTGGGCGCGGTCAAGGGCATTATCCCGCGTGAAGAAGGCGCCGTAGGCATAAGAGAAGGCAGCGTAAGGGATATCGCGGTCATATCCCGTGTAAACAGACCCGTATGCTTTGTCATAACCGAGCTTACAAAGGACAGCTCCGGACACACCGTCGCTATGCTCTCACGAAGAGCCGCTCAGGAGCGCTGCATGCGTGATTATGTATCGACACTTATCCCCGGCGATATCATCGACGCCCGTATAACCCACCTCGATTCATTCGGCGCTTTTGCGGATATCGGCTGCGGCATCGTTTCGCTTCTGCCGATAGACGCTATCTCCGTTTCGCGCATCGACCATCCCCGTGAGCGTCTTTCGGTCGGCATGGAGATCAAAGCCGTAATACGCTCGGTAGAAAACGGGCGCATCAGTCTTTCGCAGAAGGAGCTGCTGGGCACATGGGAAGAAAACGTGAGCAGTTTCGAGATCGGCGAGACCGTAGCGGGAATAATCCGTTCGGTAGAGGACTACGGCGCTTTTGTGGAGCTGACGCCTAATCTTGCCGGTCTTGCGGAGATGAAGGACAACATTCGTCCCGGACAGCAGGCAAGCGTTTACATCAAGAACATCATTCCTGACAGGATGAAGATAAAGCTGATAATAATAGACACCTTCGATTATGACTGTGAGCCGAAAGAGCCGGTCTATTACTGTACAGGCTCGCATATTGATTCCTTCTGCTACTCCCCCGCCTCATGCGAAAAGCGCATTGAGACGATCTTCAGTCCGGCGCCGCTGAAAAAGTGCATCTGACCGGACATTACCTGCAAAAGCCGTTTTTGCGTACTGACAGCATCCTCCTGATATCCCCATAAAAAGCCTCCCGGCCGTATCATTCCGATGCGTCCGGGAGGCTTTGTTTCAGATCATATTATATTTATCAGTCAGCCGCAATTTCCGGCGCCTGCTTGTATTCGTCTATCACACGGATAATAAGGTCATAGAGCTTCTCTACCTGATATTTTCCTATGATAGGCTCAAGGTGCGAACCGCCAACGCCTGAATCGTCTGTAAGGAATACATAAGTACCGCCTGTTGCAATGGCGCAGGCTCTGCCGAAAAGCTCCGTTTCACGCTCGGAATTGGACGATACAACCGGTATCAGCCTTATGCCCTTTTCGGCGGCTGCCTTTACGGAATTGAGAATAGATTCCTCAGTCCCCTCGTGAGGCGGCGCGTCAAATATCATAAACGCTAACTTCACGGAATCCTCGGACCATCTTGACTTGACGATCGACTCCTCAAGTATCCTGTCTACCGCTTCGGGGGTGTCACCGCCGCCTGTCGCAACCTCTGAATTGAGCTGCTTTTGAAGATCCGCGACATTCTTTGTAAAGTCGTAGCACTTTGTTACATACTCATCGCCCTCGTCACGGTAGAAGTTAACGGAATAGCGGGTGTTCTTGTCGCCGACAGCCTCGGAAATGCCGGTAAATTCCTTCTGCAGGAATACCATTTCATCGCCCATAGAGCCTGTGGCATCGACAATAAACATAAGGTCAAGCTTTTCGTATTTCTTGTCCTCACCGTCAAAGGTAACGCCAAAGGCTATATCAGCGGACGCTCTGCCCTGCTGCTGCGACTGCGGGTCTGTTTCGGCAACGGGCTTTGAAGCATCGGCGGAAAGCTCGGTTTTCTGTGTTTTTGTACCGTCGCTCACCTGAACGGAATATCCGCTGCCCTCCTTGTCCTCAAAAACATAGGCGGTGCCGTTCTTGTCTGTAACTGCCGACCATATTATATTGTCATCCTTGTCCAGAAGATCGACCTTCACATTCGCAAGAGGAGCCTTATCGGGGGAAGTGACGTCTATCTTTATGCGGTACCTTGGGTCAATGCCGTAGCTCGGAAAGCTTATCCTGTCTGAGTTTACCAGATTCGTGAAGAATCCCCAGTTGTCATTGTCCTTCCATTCTCCTGCGGTGAGCAGACCTATTGCCGGCTCAGGCTGATACGGATCCGGTTCAACCGGGTCGATAACAACAACGTCATCTCCGCCGAACGAGGCCTCAGCGGAAACAGTCGGGGGATAATCCCCGGCATCCGCCGTTATTTCGTTCTTTACAGCGTCTGCGCTGCCGGGTGCGGCAGCAGCAGCGGTCAGGCTCTTTTCACCGTATGCTTCTCCAACAGGCTCATCAGCGGTAAACGAATCATAAGTAAGCGCTTCCCTTGCGGCAAGCATATCCTTTGACGTACCTGCTCCGCCGTCCTTGGAATATGTTATTCTCGGCTCAACGGGAGCGTCCGGATCTTCATCCGAAGGCTCGGTTTTTGAAGCTTCACTGACAACGGCCGAAGCCTTGCTGTCACCAGAAGCGGGAGACTCTGTATCCCTGCCCGCCGATGAGCAGGCAGAAGTCAGCATTGTCAGTAATAAAGCAAACACCAGTAATGAATATTTCTTGTTTTTCATAATAACGACCTCCTTTTGACATTATAATACGGCAGTCGCTGATAAGGTTACAGGAAATTTAAAATTTTTTAAAGAATTTTTATTCCTCTGCTTTAGGCGCAAACGGGACAGTATCAAATACCTCCATCACACGGTCACGCATCCACAGCATCGGGGTTATGCGCACCGCAAAGCCGTAGCCGTTATCCATTCTCCAGCGGTAGCTTTCCGCCTGGGGAAGTCCGTACATGGAAAGTATCGTCATTATTACGCCGCCGTGAGTGATTATCGCAGCAGTCCTTGTTTCCTGAGCCGACATCTCTTCAACTATCCTCTCAAAGCCCCGGCAGACACGAGCCGCAAAATCGCGTCCGCTTTCTCCTCCGGGCGGAGGCGTCTTGTCGGAATTTTGCAGCCACAGCGCAAAAGACGGCTCCCCCGCAAGCTCAGCCGCCGACTTACCCTCCCATTCCCCGAAATCACATTCGCTGAGGGCGCCGACGGTTTTGAAGTCTCTGCCGGGGTAGATTATCCCGCAGCTTTCGGTACATCTCTGAAGCGGGCTTGAATATATACTGTCAGCATAAGGATATCCGAACTGCTCACTTATCTGTTTAAGAGTCTCTCTGCCCTTTGCGGATAATTTTACATCTGTGCTGCCGATATACCTGCCAAGATTTGTTTCATCGACCGCACCATGCCTGATAAAATAAATTGTATATGTCTGCATGATAATCACTGTCCTTTTCTGATAAAATATCATTTTTCTTCAGTAAACTTTAAAAAAAACAAAAAACGCACTTTACAAACAGTTTTAAATGTATTATAATTTACATACTGTTTAATCTGTTATATTATGTCGCAAAGTCAGTGCGGCATATATAAATGATCCTGCTTTATATTTTCATTATGGAACACTCAGGCTTTCGGCTGTCCGTAAGCCTGCGGCGCAGTTTCTTATATGATAATATAATGTTAAGCTTTTGTTGTCAAGGGGGGTGCATTATGGCAAACGAATTTCCGCGAATGGTCACGCTTCTCAGAAAAGAGAGAGGGCTGAGCCAGAAAAAGGTCGCTCTGGATCTGAACATCTCGCAGGCTCTGCTTTCACACTACGAGAAGGGCATTCGTGAATGCGGACTTGACTTTATGGTCAAGATAGCAGATTATTTTGACGTATCCTGCGATTATCTTTTAGGCCGCACGACCGAACGCAGCATCGGCGCCGGCGGATACTCTAAGCCCGCAGCGTCCTCACCGGCAGCAGGTCCGGCTGAAGAGAAACGCATCGCCGCCCTTGTTGACCAGAACAGGAAGCTGATAAACGATTCCATGAGCATTATCTTCGAGCTTCTGGAGCAGACCGACAGCCGTGGTCTGACCACCGAGGTATCCTCATATTTAATGGTAACGATCTACAAAATGATCCGACTGATATATTCAGCCAACACAAAGAATCCACAGGCAATGTTCTCTGTGCTGCCTGAGCTTTACAAAGGCGTTTCCAGCGCCATGCAGACTGTTGTTGAAACAAAGATATCGTGTCTGGCAGCCGGCAAGCCCGCCGGAGAATTCAACGGTCTTGCAAACGGAGCATCACTGCAGCTCTCGCCGGACATCATTTCAAGGAAATATCCCGACGAAGCGCCTTCCCTGTACAATCTCATCCGTGAAACCGAAGACAGCATGAAAAAGTTAGTATAAAAGCCGTATCCTCACAGCCCTTTGTGACGATACGGCTTTTTTGTCATTATTTACAGATTTGCGCAGAGCCTGCGCTCCCGAATCAGTCTTTGGAGAGAAATGCACTGCCGGCGGTTCAGACCTCTCAAAGAGTAAATTGGGACCGGCAGCTTGCCGGCGCAGAGCCTGCGCTGCTTATGAGAAATACACCGTTTCCTCCGCCGGCTTTTGCGCAGGCTTGACCTCGTCAACATAGAACATCGGTCCTACCTCGTTGCCGAACATCTTATCCTTTACCGCCTTTACCTTTGCCGTTACAGTGTACCAACCTTTATTGGCAAGCGTTGACGCCTGCTTCCATCTGCAAAGGAAGCCTACATAACGGATATCCTCCACACAGCAGGTCATGGCAAAGCGTCCGCCAACGAAGGTGTCCGGCGGCATTTTGCTGCTGCGGGCAACCAGCGCCTTGAACTTTATCGTCTTGCCGTCATAATTTTTCGGCTTGTCCATTGCATCAAGATAAAGCAGACCAAAGTCCTCGTCCTTTACCTCTATGACCGGCGCATTGATATCAAAGGGCAGCGGATCAACGATATCATCATTTTCAACAGTGCCGTCCTTGTATTCGTAAATGATATTTGCGCGGCGGTTTATGGCTCTGACAATGGTGTGCAGCTTCATCTTGTCTATCTCGCTGCTGTAACGGTTGAAAATTACAAGCTCGGTCACGTTCACCTTATCATAAACAAGCTGACGCATATTGCTGTTGTACATATCAAAGGTCTGCGCATCGGCAACCATCATTATCTGATAAATCTGCCAGTTGCGCGGCATAGCCTGACCAAGATCATTGAGAAGCCACATACCGTTATATTCTATCATTACACGGTCTGCGCGGGACTTTTTCAGCGCTTCGGTGAAGAACTTCTCGGTGAGCTGCTCCTTGTCGTTCACGGTAACGATGGTAACGTTTCTGCCGCCGACATATTTTGAAGTATCAAGCTCCTCCTCGCCCTCCTCGCAAAGGATGACCAGGGTCTTGTCGCCGCTCATAAAATTCTTGTCACAAAGATTCTCGTGCATGAATCTTGTTTTGCCCCCGTCAAGGAAGCCTAAAAAAAGATATACGGGAATTGTGTTCATTCTTCTCTACTCCGTTCCCTGTTATTTCAGAAAAGCTCCGCAAGAGCCGCCTCGTTGAGCTTTGAGCCTATCACGCAGATCCTGCCCGTATAGTCAGCCGTACCTGTGCGCACATCGGCTTCCTCCGGCACAAAGTCAAAGTGTACCCATGTTCCGTCAGGCGCAGGCACAATTCCCTTTGCTCTGAGGACAAGACCGTATTTTGCCTCGTCCGAAAGAGCGTTAAGGATATCCTTGATCTGCTCCTGAGTATATTTCTTTGTGGTCTCTTTGCCCCAGCTTACAAAAATTTCGTCCGCATGGTGGTGATGGTGGTGATGTCCCTCATGGTCGTGATGATGGTGGCACTCGCACTCCGGATCGTCACATTCGTCCTCATCGTGGTCATGGTGATGGTGATGATGCTCATGCTCGTCCTCGTCATGGTGGTGGTGATGGTGGCACTCACATTCGGGATCGTCACATTCGTCCTCCGGATGAACATCGTCAACCGTAAGGAGAGCCTTGCCCTCGGTAGCCGCAAGTATCTGAGCGCCGGTAAGCTGATCCCATGGTGTGGTAACGATAGCCGCCTTGGTGTTATGCGCTCTGAGAAGCTCAAGATCAGCCTCCAGCTTTTCATCAGTCACATTCTGCGTTCTGCTGAGGATAATGGTGCTTGCGCTTTCGATCTGGTTGTTGTAGAACTCGCCGAAGTTCTTCATGTAGATCCTGCACTTTGTAGCGTCTGCAACGGTAATGAAGCTGTTGAGCACTACATCTTCATTTGCAACGGTCTTTACGGCATTGATAACGTCGGAAAGCTTGCCAACGCCCGAAGGCTCAATAATTATCCTGTCAGGATGGTACTCTTCAAGCACCTTATTAAGAGCCTGGCGGAAGTCGCCTACCAATGAGCAGCAGATGCAGCCGGAATTCATCTCGTTGATCTGTATGCCTGCTTCCTTGAGAAACCCGCCGTCAATGCCGATCTCTCCGAATTCGTTCTCAATAAGGACAAGCTGTTCACCCTGATAGCCGTCCTTGATAAGTTTCTTTATAAGGGTGGTTTTTCCGGCGCCTAAAAATCCGGAAAAAATATCGATCTTTGTCATAACGACATCTCTCCTTTTCTTTTTCATAGCATTGTTCTCCCGAAGCTCTCAGTCGCTGTGGGGGTCTGCACAATATTATATACCTATTTCGCGAAAAATTCAAACCCTTATGGCATTATTTCGAAACGAATTTGATATTTTTTATCAAATCAGGCGTTCTTTCCGTACAAAAGCCGCCAAAGCTTAACGGTTTGCACTTGGAAGAATCGCTGTGCGCACCTTTCTTTGCGGGTAAACTATCAAAGAGAAATCGAGAGCGTCAGCCTGCCGCATTGAACTAAGCCTTTGCGTTTCTGAACGCAGCAGAAAAAGCGCCGGTTCACGGCCATCGCCAAGGACGGATCACACCAGCGCTTTCATGCTGTCAAGCAGTTCTTTTTCTTTTATATAATTTATCGTTTCCTCTGTCTGCGACCAGTAGGAAAGTATGTAGTCATCACATTCTATTGTCCTGAGCTGCCGCGACTCCGGAATTTTATCCGTCAAGCGCCGGAAACTCTCGGACATTCCTTTTCCCGAAAGCTTGGAAAGGCATTCCTTTCTTGTCCACATTTTCAGAAAAGTCCGGTTTTTATCCTCCGATGCTTCTATAAGACGCAGCTCGTCATCATCACACACGCGGCGCATAACATTGTTCTTCACTTCACGGATATCGGTGATGTCAACGGCATTTTCACATGATGATACAATACAGCACACGGCGTTTTTTGCGTGACTCATATTAAAACAGATGCTGCTGCCCTTAAGATAAGGCTTTCCGTGTTCTCCGAAGATAAATTCAGGAGCGTCCGAAACGCCGTACTCCCTGAAAAGTCCCAGCCTGAGCAGAAGATACACAGCGCACCCGTCTGTCCTGTCATGCGGCGATCTGAGCGCCGATATTTTCTCCAGACGCTGACGGCTGAGAAAAGGAACGGCAGCTTTTTCAAATCCTGCTCCAAGCAGGTCGGTCTTTTCTAAAATATACAGCATTTTCTCACCCCTTCATTTTCCGGTTCCGTGAGTTGATTTGTAGTTCTTCATTATCATTTCTTTAAGCTCGAAAAGCTCTGCGGTCATGTCGCGCTGCTCGATCACGGGATATACAAGCCCGTCAGTATACATCTCCGTAACAGACAGCATGATGTACAGCAGATTTATAAACATTTTTTCCTCCGGCTCGGTAATATTCAGAGTACCGTCATTCTGCGACTTGGAAATGACCGTATGGAACTTTTGCACAAAGATCCCCATAGCATCATTGAACGGGCGCATCTGTTCAGCAGTGCAGCGTGAATGCTTGACATAAGTATCAAAATTGCGGTTGAATCGCAGGATATCCTTATGATTTCGGTAAAGATCTATAAAGCAGTCCAGAAAAAACGAAAGTTCCTCCTCGCCGCTCATATCATCGCCGTTCATCTCGTCATACATTCTGTATACCTCTTCAAAGTAGCCTCTCCAGACCTTTATGCCTATTTCTATCACCAATGTACTTTTATTCTCGAAATAGCGGTAAAGAGTAGCTATGCCTATCCCGCTTTCCTCAGCTATTTCGGTGAGCTTTACCGATTCTATGGAAGACCTCGAAAACAGCCTGAAACCCGTTTCCAAAAGCTTTTCCCTGCGCTCCTCCATCTCGATCTCGTCCTGAAAAGCGTTTCTCATATCGCACCTCCCGAAAGCAGTGAATGTGATAGTCCAACTATCACTATGATTTTATTATACACCTTTAACCGCACTTTGTCAATATTTCAGTAAGCGCTTGCCGGGAAATCAATTTTTCGAATCCATTTTGATTTGCAGATTACTCTGGGGAAACCCCTTTCCTAAAACTGCTGAATTTTACAGAGCATTTTTCTGAAAAAATTGTGTTTTATGCGGCTGCGTGCAAAATTTATCATAACAGGTTGATTTACCTATTTACCTATGCTATAATAGAGCAATACAAACCAACTATCATATCAAAGGGAGTGACAATATGATCTCAACAAAAGGGCGCTATGCGCTCAGACTTATGATCGAACTTGCAAGACGTCACAATGAGGGCTGCGTTCCGCTTAAGGATATTGCCGCGCAGGAAAATATATCCAAAAAGTATCTGGAAATAATCGTTAAGGATCTTGTTAATGCGAAGCTGCTCACCGGAACCAGCGGAAAAGGCGGCGGCTACCGTCTTTCGCGTGAACCGGAGGAATATTCCGTAGGAGAGATACTCGAAGTTACAGAAGGATCGCTGGCGGTAGTAGCCTGTCTGGAAAAGGGCGCCGAAAAATGTCCAAGAGCTGCCGAGTGCGACACTCTATCCATGTGGTCGGAGCTTGACCATATAATACACGATTTCTTCTACTCCAAAAAGCTGACCGATCTGCTTTAACTATATTCCAGCCGCGGGCAATTACATTTCCGCTTGTTTATCTATGAACGCGAAATCGGGTGCGCAGGCTCTGCGCCAAGCCTTTGAAAAGGCTTGCAGCGAAACTTTTGTGTTTGAGTTTTGGGATGATATTTTTTGGCGCGGGTGATTACTTTTCGCTTGTTTATCTGTGAACGCGAAATCGGGAGCGGCAGCTTGCCGCCGCAGGCTCTGCGCCGGCGAAATCGGGAGCGGCAGCTTGCCGCCGCAGGCTCTGCGGCGCGGGCTTAGGGCTTCGGCTCCGATGCGCCTGATCTGATGTTTTCGATATTCTCGGTCGTTCCGCCGCCGTCGTCATCAGGCGCTCTGAATTCGCCTTTGTCTACCAGACGCAGAAAAGCATCTACTACATCCGGAGTAAGCTGGGTGCCGGAAACCTCCTTGATTATCGAAACCGCCTTTTCAAAGTTCATGCGCTTTCTGTAAGGACGATTTGAATACATTGCATCAAAACAGTCGGCAACAGCAATTATCTGAGCTACTCTCGGTATCTCATTGCCTTTAAGATGATTCGGGTAGCCCTTGCCGTCAGGTCTTTCGTGGTGAGACTGCGCCCCCAGAGAAAGCTCCGGCATTATGCTTATCCCTTCAAGAGCGCCGTAGCCCAGAGATGCGTGCGACTTGACTATCTCGAATTCCTCATCGGTAAGCTTGCCGGGCTTATTCAGTACCTCCGACGGTACGCCTACCTTTCCGATATCGTGCAGAAGCGCGATATGGTAGTATTTCTCGATCGTTTCATCATCATAGCCAAGCTCCTTGGCAAGCATTGCCGTGTACCTTGCCACTCTTGTAGAATGACCGTTGGTATAGGCATCCTTCATATCTATCACCTTTGCAAACGCCTCGGTTATCTCGTGTACAAGTATCATGCTTTCCTTTTCCTTCTTTTCCAGCATGCGCAGCTTGGCGTTTATGTAGAATCTGACACCGACTATCATAATAATTATTATGATAAGACCTGTAATGATATAAAACCACAGCTGTTCATAAAAAGCCCGTTCCTTAACTATTTTTACGTTCATAGTCTTGTTTATGATGCTGTCAGGGGATTTTATATTCATAACAAAGGTGTATTCTCCGCCGTGAAGATTAGTGTAATCTATGGGCGAAAGAGCATTCCTTTCAACGGTGGTCTCGGTATCCTCAAAGCCTTCAAGATGATACGAAACTCTGAGCGTACTGAGAGAATAGTTTAATACATAGCTGTATATCGTGAGCTTCTTTACCCTTGACGTAACGCGGAAAACGCCCTTTTCGTCAGGGAATATCCTTTCGCCGTCGGCGTCGATATAAGGCACGACAGCTTTCAGATCCGTATCACGCTGAAAGATCGACTCTATATTTGCCCTGATAACGCCCTTGTTACCGGCAATAAAAAGCTCTCCGTCATCGGTAAGAAAGCTGTATGAGTTTGCTGTTGAAATATACGGCATACCGTTTGAGATACCGTAGAATATCGGGTTGATATCCGAATTTCCAAGTATCCTTTCGGTAGAATCGGCAAAAACTCCGGCGCTCGACAGCACCCACATTTCGTCGCTGCTGTTCTGATAAATGTCAAAGTTGTTGCTGTAAGGGAAACGATCGATAGTCTTCACCTTAAAATCAGGCGTCATGTATGCCAATGAATTGCTGGAAACTATCCAGTAAAGATCACGCTTTCTGTCCTTCTTTATGCGCATTATCGTTTTTGACATCAGACCGTCCTCAAGTCCTACGTTTCTGACACTGCCGTCCCTGTCGATAACATATATGCCATAACCGTTGGAGCCGAGAAGTATCTCGCCGTCCGAGCCTTCGGCAACCGTGAGCATATCGCAGTTCTTCAGGCCGTTCTCAGTGCTGAAGGACTTCTGCACAGCGCCGTCCTTTATAACGCACACTCCGCCTGTAAGCGACACAAGAACAGAACCGTCTGAGGTCTCGCAAAGACCCCTTAATCTGTCGGAAATAAGCCCGCTTTTCTCATCGTAGACAGTCACCTTTCCTTTATCGTAGCATATAAGGCCATAGCTGCACCATGTAGAAAACCACAGCCTGTCCCTGCTGTCACGCATTATACAGCGTATGCGGCAGTCGGTCAGCAGCTTGATAAGATCATCCGTTTCCTCGTTTTTATCGTGGATACGGATCTTTTTGTCCATAAGCAGCTTTTCCTCCGGACCGTTCTCTCCTATCACGGTCAGACCGGAATCGGTGGCAACAAAAAGCTTGTCGTCAAGCATACAGGTGGCGTTTACTACCTTTTTAGGCATATCGAAGTGCTTGTAAATGTCGGTAAAGCGGTTTTTGACTATCTTCATAACGCCCTGTCTGTCAGAGGTGAACCAAAGATTATCCTGATAATCCTTCATTACATGACCGACAGAGGCATCCAGCGGGAAATGCTTCGGCACCTTGACCTTATCCTCCGTAAGAACGCCTACGCCGTTTGATGCGCAGAGCCATACATTATCGACCACATAATCTATCCTTATAAGATTCACCAGCGGCGATATGTTTACAAGCGTATCCGCAGTGAAGCCCTTTGCAAGCGAACCGTGAGCGACAACGCCCTCATGGGTGCCTATATATATTTTCCCGGATTCGAGAGAATCCGGCATCATGCAGGATATATTTTCAATGCCCGTGTCCTCACGCTTTACAAAGTTGAACACCTTGCCGTCCCTGAGCGAAAAAATATCGTTGTCCGCCGTAAGGCCGTAAACACAGCCGTCTGCGCCAAGTTTAAGCTCTTCCGTGTATATTATGGTGATACGGCTGTCATCCAGTCTTACGCTCTTTTCTTCATCGCTGTTGGTATCGTACATAAAAATGCCTTCCTGTGTGGCAAGATAAACCATACCGCTGCTGTCCTCGCAAATGCTGTACACTGTGATCGAGCGCAGTTCGTCAAAGAAATGAAATTTTTCTTTTTCCATAAAGGCTGCGCCATTGTCGGTCGTGCCGAGCCAGAGCCTGTCCTTGCTGTCAACGTGCAGGCAGCGCACACCTGTAACGCCTTCGGTAATACCAACCTGAGTAAAGCTGCTGCCGTCATATCTTACAAGACCGCCATAGCTGCCTATCCAGATAAAGCCCTCGACATCCTGAGCAATAGCGTTTACCTCAGATGTTGGCAGTCCGTTTGTATTATCGTAAAGCGTAGCCGAATATCCCTCGTCCTCTCCGACGGGGTCGAAAAGATCCTCCTCTACGGCGTTTGTTTCCGCCCAGGCTGCCGGACACATCATCATTCCGGAACCATACACAAGGAACAGTGCCGCAGCCGCAAGCGATATAACAGCCCTCAGCATGCTCTTTTTGAGACTGTCCGGTTTATTTAATATTTTCATAGCTTACCATTCTCCCCGGAATTTTACGCTTTATTGCACTAAAATAAAGATACGATCATATTATACCAAAATCAAACAGTCTATTCAAGTAAATAAGCGCAAAAGATAATATTTTGGCAAATTTACCATGTTTATAGATCATACAAAAAAGCAGCACCTGCTTTTAACAGATGCTGCCGTTTTTTATTATGCGACGGTCAATTATTCTTCGCCGGTATACTTACTGAATGAGTATGTGCCCTCAGGATCAACAAATTTGATCGATTCGTCAGCAGAAATACCGAATATCAGTCTCTCTGCGCCGCCCTCAACATAGATCGTCAGACCGCCGTCCGATACCTCCCATGTAGCGGTAAACTCCTGAGCGCCGGCAATGTAGCTGCCTGTTCCGTCCTCATTAAGAGTGAAGCTGACATTTACGCCGTCATCTGTGGAACGGTACCAAGTGCCTGACGTAGCCGCCTGCAAAACAATATTGTCGGTATTATCCTCTACGGAAAGAGATTCTACCGCAGTAAGCTCTGAACCGCTGTCATCGACCAGCTTGCCGTCCTGATATTCTACTGACTGTGCGCCGCCGGCTATATGCATTGTAACCTTTGTGCCCTCAAGCGCCCAATTGCCGTTCATTGTGTATCCGTTTGACGTTCTGTAGTTAAGGTTGCCGTCATCGGAAAGAATAAAGCCAATATACTGATCGCCTGTACCGTACTCATAGCAGCCGGCAACATCAGCAGCCGTGATCTCGGTCGCTGCAGGTGATTCTTCCTCGGACTCCTCCTCGGACTCCTCCTCAGACTCCTGCTCAGACTCTTCTTCGGACTCCTCACTTGGCTCCTCGGAGGATTCCTCGGTCTTGCTCTCTTCGGTCTTGCTTTCTTCTGTCTTGCTCTCCTCAGTCTTGCTTTCTTCCTTTTTGCTTTCCTCAGCCTTGCTCTCTTCCTTCTTGCTTTCTTCAGCTGAAGCAGCAGACTCGGTCGTTGATGCGGCAGATGTCGTTGAGCTCTGCTGTGACTTGTTGTCTTTATTGCCGCAGCCTGCGCCTGCGCAAGCGATAAGCGCTGCTGCCATAGCTACAGCTAAGAGTTTCCAAACCTTTGATTTCATAAAAGAACATCCTTTCAAAAAGTATTTTTTTGTACTGATAAAATTATATTTATTTGTATGCGAAAAATCAACAACACTTTACATCAAATTTTGACATTTTCCAAGGATATTTTTTATAAAATATTTACATATTGTTTCTTCACGGGAATTTTCTTTATATTTTTCGCAAACGTAACTGCATATTCTCTGTTTTATTTTCAAATTTATAATTTTAACTATAAAGCCATTGCTTTTTTGTGATTTATTTATTATTTATTAACAACTTTGTCAGGAATTAGTCATACTTTTTCTTATAAAATTATGATATAATTACATAAATGGCGGCACTCTGCACAAGCATACTGCCGCAGCAAAGACAAACAACGCTATATTGTTATAACTTTAAAATCATTCATTTCACAAGGAGATGCATCTGTGATGGAATATCTGTTTACGGAAAGGGCGCATCTGATGTGTCCGGGAATGTGCTTCGGCATTGCTCTGAAGGTAAAGGCCGAATTTGACAAGATCAAGGTACGGCGAGCCTTTAACACCCTTGCCGGCGCGCATCCGTTTCTTAAAGCCTTCCTTGGATTTGAGGAGGAAACTAACAACTACTTTTATGACATAACAGACGGTTCAAGCATAGAGATAATCTTCAACGAAAATGAGCTTTCGGGTATAGAAGCTTCGGAAATAATAAGCGAATTTGAGCGCATGACCGAATATGACTGGGATCTGGTAGCCGAAGGCATGCTCAAGGTCTCGGTGTGGAAAATGGGCAGGTACACCTGCTTTCTGATGGTCTTTCATCATCTTTTAGCGGACGGACGGGGCGCTCTGAACCTTGCTGCCGAGCTTGCGAACCTCTATGCTGACAGGATCATGCCGCCCGATGCTCCCGAAAAGCTGATATCCTCAGTAAACGATCTTCCGAAAGACTCAAAAATGTCATTGATAAACCGCATGATGATAGACAGAGGCAACCGTGACTGGGCGCTCGAAAGGCGCAAGCCGATCTCTTACGATGAGTACCACGAATTTGCCGACAAGTTCGTACAGGAAAACAAGGTACGCCATCTGATGAAGCGCATAGACAAGGACGAGCTTTCAAGGACGTCAAACGCCTGCAGAGATATCGGCATAACCATAAACGATTTTCTGCTTGCAAAAATGTTCATTGATGAAGGCACCGACAAGATCATTATTGCCAGCGACATAAGGGACAAGCTGGATTTCTATGTGCCGGGATCGCTTGGGAATTTCTCGTCGGCCTTTTCCGTAACTGTCAGGAAAAAGGCTCGTGATCCGTTTGTGCTTGCGAAAGAGGTACATAAAGCAGTGCAAAAGATACTTGAAAAGTCCTCCGACCTTTTTCTGTCGCTGCAGTGCTATGCAAATCTCACTCCTTCCCTGCTCGACGCCTCATTTATGGCTGCGAAGGACGGCTTCAAGAGCAGAGCGGCATCATACGTCGGCAAGAGCGTATTCGGTTTTGGTTCGCCCGATGGCTACTGTCTGACAAACCTTGGCAAGATCGAATGCAGCAGCATATCGGCTGCGTTTTTCATTCCTCCCGCCTCGCCTGCGATAAAAAAGACCAAGGGCGTTCTCACCGTAAACGGCAAAATGATGATATGCACAAGTCAAAGATAAAAAACACAAAAAATTGCTGCCGCTTTTCCGCAGTGTTTCCGGCGGAAGATCCGGCAGCAGCTATCCCCTGAAGGTTTTATGCGCCTTCAGGGGATATTCTTCTTTTAGCGTCACTCCGAGCCTTTCAGGGCTTCGACCATATCTATCTTCCTGTTCTTTTTGGCGACCATCATGCCGACAAGCAGCGAAACGCCAAAGGTCAGAAGGATAGAAACACAATAAGTCAAGGGTCCGAGCATGAGCTTCATCTCATACTCTCCCGCAAGAGCAGTGACCATCCAGTTCAGGACCCCTACGCCTGCCGGAAGTCCGATGATAACGCCGATGACCGTCAGCCATATATTCTGAGAGATGAGCAGCCTGCCGATCTGTTTGTTGCGGAAGCCAAGGATCTTTAAGGTTGCAAGCTCACGGGAGCGCTCCACATAGCTCATTATCCCCAGATTGTACAGAACAACAATACCCAGCACAGCGGCGGCGATGACCAGAATAATCACCATGCCGTCCATAATGCTGACAAAGCTGTTGAATGTCGCCATAAGCTGAGCCTTGTCCTGCTTGCCGGAAATTATGTCATCAGAAGGAATATCGCTGATACCGGTATCAGTGTAAACAGATGTCGGCGTGTAATCAATACCGAGCTTGTCCGCAAGCGTATCAGTCAGCGTCACGCTTTCTGTCATGATCGAACGGTTGTAGCCTATGACCTTGGCTGTATACGTTTCCTTTGAGCCGTAGGGCGAGAACGAAATATTTTCTCCGATCTGTGCCTTGTCCTTAAGACGCAGACACAGATAAACGCCCTCGCCGCTCAGATCAATGCGGCGGTTATCCTCGTCGATCACATTGAGTTTTTGAGCCGGATTGTGTATTATATCAAGGGTGACGGTGTCTCCGTCAAGACTGATGCCCGTAAGAGCCTCCCAGTCGCCGTTAAGCTCTGCGGCGAGCGCCTTTGCCCTTGCGCTGTCGGCGTTGTCGATGAGATTGACCTTTGTGGAATAATTGGAGATGTCCTTATCCAGCAGTTCAAGAAAGCCCGCCATTGTGTCACGCATTCCAAGACCGCCCACCATAAGCACCATACAGCCCACAATGCCGAAAAGCGTCATAAAAGAGCGGCTCTTGTGACGGCTGAGGTCACGAAGGTTCCATTTTGTTCCGAAACGCAGCCTGTTCCACAGCTTTGTGCGTTCAAGCAGGGTCTTTCGCATTTTCTTTGGGGTGTACGGACGCAGAGTTTCGGCAGCCGTCCCCCTGAGCTGACGATAAACCGAAAGATAGCTGATGATGGTCAGAAAAAGAATAGTTCCGAGCATAACGGGATAGCAGAAAAACGGCGCTGCCGCTGTCCAGTCGGGCATATCGAAATATGTTCCCATCATGCCGTTTTCGCTCATGACCGCCTTGCAGACCAGAAGTCCGAGTACCGAGCCGAGCAGCGTTCCCACAATGCCTATAAACAGCCCGTAAGAGGTATAGTGCCGCAGTATACGGCGGTTCTTGAAGCCGAGGGCTTTCAGGGTGCCTATCTGTATCTTCTCTTTTGTGGCGATACGGTGCATAGTCGTTACCATTGTAAGTATGGCTATTGCAAGGAACAGCACCGGCAGGACGGAGCCCATTGTCTTGCCTTCCTGCGATTCGCCCATAGCTTCTTTATAAACAACATGGTCATCCTTCGGCGTTACCATGATCGTTTTGCCGAGCTTGTCCTTAACGGCTTCCTCAAGGCTCTCCTTGTCTTTCTCCGAGAGCAGGTTTATCTGCGCATAGACCTTGCTTTCGGCTTCATTCAGAGCCTCGTCAGTAAGCATCTCTTCAAGCTTTTCGCTTATCATGCTGTCCGGAACACCGGCTTGTTTCAGCTTTTCGGTCATAACGCCCTTCGTTTTTTCACGAATGACATACCTCAGCTTTTTCGGCGTCATATAGGCATATCCGTATGTGCTGTAATCGGGCATCATCTGATTCTTGTCGGCTACGCATATCATGTGCTCGCCGGATTTTATCAGGCCAACGATCTTCCCGCTGACGTCCATGCCCTGAAACGAAAGAGTCAGTTCATCGCCCGTCTTATATCCGTTGGCATTTGCAAATTTATCCGAAAGCCAGAAGCCGTCACTGTTTTTGTCATATTCCTCGCCGTCCATGACAACAAAGGTCGAAACGGTGAAGTTCTCGCTGACGTCAAGCGCAAGCGACTTGTTATTTTCGCCCTTTACGTCAAGATTCACCGACATGAAGCGTGTTGCCGCATCCACACCGTCAATTGAAGCGATCCTGTCAAACTCGTGCGAGGTAAAGCCATCCTGCGAATACAGGCGGTAGTCTGCATATCCCGTATCGGCAAAAAAGCGTGACGTATCGTATTCGATAGTGTACCACTCCATATTGAATCCGAGAAAGATACCCATGCCGAGAGTTATCATAATTATCATGGAGATAAACTGAGCTTTATAGCTCCATGCGGTACGAAACAATTTGCGTATCAGCATCACCATTCCACCTCGTCTGCACTCATCGGATTCTTCTGTTCCTCGATGGAGCGTATTTTTCCGTTTTTCACGCGTATGACCACATCAGCCATTTTTGCGATACTCTGATTATGCGTGACGATAACGATGGTCTTGCCGTAGCTTTTCGCCATTTTAAGAAGAAGCTTCAGCACCATTACGCCCGTGTCAGAATCAAGCGCGCCTGTCGGTTCGTCGCAAAGAAGCACCTGCGGATTCTTGCACAGCGCCCTTGCAATAGACACTCTCTGCTGCTCGCCGCCCGAAAGCTCAGACGGAAAATTATGCAGATGCTCGGAAAGTCCGACCTCTGCGATCATTTGCTTTGCATCAAGATGATTTTTTGATATTTCCGACACCAGCTCCACATTTTCATATACCGTCAGTGTGGGGATAAGATTATAGAACTGGAACACAAAGCCAACCGTTGAAGCGCGAAAATCCGCAAGTTCATTATCGCTGAGCTTGGAAATATCCTTGCCGTTTACGGTTATCGTTCCTTCCGTCGGGCTGTCAAGACCGCCCAGCATATTAAGCAGCGTACTTTTGCCGGCGCCTGACGGTCCGAGGATAACAACGAACTTACCCTCATCGAGTGTGAAATTCACCTTATCGAGGGCTTTAAGCTCATGCTCTCCTGTTTTATAGACCCTTGTGACGTTTTCAAATGCTACGATAGACATTTTCTTTCCTTCCTTTCTCTTTTTTCAGACAGGCAGGCATCTTTGCGCCGCCGGATCGGATCGATGAGCGCTTTCCTCTGTAAGCGTCATCATCAAACTGTATTATTTGTGAAAAAGCTCCTTCAAAGAAAAACCTCTCTTTTCGTATGGCTCTGTTTTCAGTTCCAGCACCTTATAGCCTGTTTTATAGATCTCATCACACACAGCGCTTTCATCGAGAGGTTCCTCACTGATGATCTCAGCCGTTCCCTTTGAGTGGGACGAGCTGACTTTTTTTACTTTGAAATGCTGCCGAATTGTGTCGTTCACATGACATTCACACATTGAACACATCATTCCATCAATTTTCAGTATTGTTTTGACCATGATCCTTCTCCTTTTTATTATATTATCATCATATCCGTTAAGAAAGCGTGAAAAGAAGATACCCGATATATCGTCGGGAGCAAATTATACTAATCAGAGCAAGCTGACCCGACGGTCTTGATAATATCCGGCACAAGCGCGCCGGAACCGGTTAGTTTTATCTAATCTTTGCATACAGTTTAACACGTCTAATCATGCTTGTCAATATAAAAATTCCGGTTTTTATATGGTATCTCTATAAGCTATAATAAAATACAAGTTTTTTAGGAAGGGGGTCTGGGGGAGAACCCTTTGTTCCTAACAAAGGGGTTCCCCCAGTGTAACTTGCAAGTCAGAATTGATTTCCGTGAATATTGCCTTAAAAAGGTTGATGTCAGCAAGGGTGGTGTGATATAATAAAGAAGCACTGCGCAATTAACGCCGGTAAGCGCCTGCATTTCTGCGGCTCTGACATTTGCGTTATTGCCTTGGATCTGATTGTCACTATATTATCGAAAGGACTGATCTGTACGAAATTTATATCCTGGAACGTGAACGGTCTGAGAGCCTGTATGCAAAAGGGCTTTCTTGAATTTGTAAATAGTCAGAATGCGGATTTTGTCTGTCTGCAGGAAACCAAAATGCAGGCGGATCAGGCAGAGGTGCCGCTGAACTGTGATAAATACTTTAACAGCGCAGAAAAAAAAGGCTATTCGGGCACTGCCGTTTTTACAAAGCATAAGCCGCTAAGTCTGGTGTATGACGGCATGAATATCGAAGAACACTCCCATGAGGGACGTATGATAACCTTTGAGGCGGAAAATTTCTACCTCGTCAACGTGTATACCCCCAATGCGCAGGACGGTCTGAAACGACTGGATTACCGCATGAAATGGGAGGACGATCTTCTCGCCTATCTTAAAAGACTGGATTCCGAAAAGCCGGTGATCTACTGCGGCGACCTTAATGTTGCGCATAATGAGATAGACCTGAAAAATCCAAAGTCAAACAGGGGCAATGCAGGCTTTTCTGATGAAGAACGTGAAAAGATAGGCACCCTGCTCAGCAGCGGATTCGTTGACAGCTTCCGCTTTTTGCATCCCGACGATACAGGACGATACAGTTGGTGGTCTTACCGCTTTAACGCAAGAAAAAACAACGCAGGCTGGCGTATCGACTACTTTATAGTTTCCGACAGAATAAAGGACAGGATCACCAAAGCGGATATTCTTTCGGATGTGCTTGGCAGTGACCATTGTCCGGTAGTTCTGGAGATCGATATTTGATCGGAGGTAATTTGCATGATCGAGGTCAGAAATGTCAGCAAGCGCTACGGCAGACACCAGGCGCTGGACGACATCAGCTTTGAAGTCAAAAAAGGCGACATACTGGGCTTTCTCGGACCTAACGGAGCGGGAAAGTCCACAACCATGAACATCATTACGGGATATATCTCCTGCGACAGCGGCGATGTTCTCATAGACGGGAAAAATATTCTTGAGGAACCGAAGGAGGCAAAGTCAAGAATAGGCTACCTTCCTGAGATACCGCCCCTTTACAATGATATGACCGTCATAAAATATCTTGAATTCATGTTCAGACTTAAAAAAATAAAGCTGCCGAAGGACGAACATATATCAAAGATATGCGATTCCCTCAGCCTTACAGATGTGAGCGAGAGAATAATAGGTCATCTTTCAAAGGGTTACAAACAGCGTGTCGGACTTGCTCAGGCTATGCTCGGAGACCCGCCTGTGCTTATTCTGGACGAGCCTTCGGTCGGTCTTGACCCTGCGCAGATCATCGAGATGAGAAACCTTATACGTCAGCTCGGAGAAAACCATACAATTATACTTTCCTCTCATGTGCTGACGGAAATACAGGCCGTCTGCGACAAAATAGTAATGATAAACAACGGCAAAATAGCCGCTGCCGGAAATATCGGACAGATAATGGGCACCGGACGCAGCACCACCGTTATCAGGCTCGTGATCGAAGGGCGTGAACAGGGCATACAGTCCGTATTAAAGGGTATCGACGGCGTTATAAGAGTGACGTCTCTCGGCGAGACCGAAAGGGGCTGCTATGAGTTCCGTCTGGAAAGCAGGAAGGACGTGCGCAGAGCCGTGTCAAGAGCGATCTCCCGTACAGACTACGCCGTTATGCTCATGCAGCCTGCGGGACATTCGCTTGAAGATATTTACCTGGAGATCATTTCGGGAAAACAAAACTGACAGGAGGAAAGGAAAAACTATGTATGCAATTTTCAGACGGGAGCTTGCCTCTTATTTCACCTCGCCTGTCGGCTATGTTGTGGCGGCAGCGTTCATGGTGTTCAACGGCATCTTCTTTTATGTTCAGTGCCTGTTTTCCGGCACCTCAAACATGACTTCCGTATTTCAGAGTATGTTCTTTATCGAGCTTTTCATTATACCGCTCATTACAATGCGTCTGTTTGCTGAGGATAAACACAACCGCACCGATCAGGCGCTGCTCACCTCTCCTGTGGGGATAGCCTCTATCGTGTTTGCCAAGTTCCTCTCGGCTCTGGCGCTGCTTTTGATATGCCTGCTTTCATACGCCGTTGACGGACTCATACTCTCCTTTGTCGGTTCTCCTGACTGGGGCGTTATCATCGGCAATATGGCAGCCGATGTGCTTATCGGCGCAGCGTTCATCTCCATAGGACTGCTTATTTCTTCACTTACCGAAAGCGTTATAATTGCCGCAGTGCTGTCTTTTGCTGCAAACGTGCTTATTAGCATGGTGGACACCATCGCTTCAACTATTCCCTGGGAATGGATGAAAAGCGCGGTATATTCCCTCTCGTTCCAGTCAAGATACAACAGCTTCGCTGTGGGCTTGGTTTCATTCAGCGATATAGTATTCTTCCTGAGCGTGACAGCGCTTTTCCTGTTCATTACAGACAGGATCATTGACAGAAGAAGATGGGCTTGACAGGAGGTACCGACATGAACGAAAACGAAAACAAGCAGGAGCTTGACGAGCTGAACGGCGCTTCTCCCGAAGAAACCGGCGAAATATCAGACACTCCTGCCGAAGGACCGGACAATAATACCGAAAAGAAAAGCAAAGCCAAGAATGAATCCGACGAACCAAAAAGCAGTTCCTCAAAGGGCATGAGCCGCAAAATGAAGCGTGGACTTGTATCCGCTGTGATCTCGGTGATGGTGCTTATCGCCGTTATACTTGTGAACGTGGTCGCTTCCATAATGACTGAAAAGCTGCCGGGGCTCACCGCCGATATCACCGGAATGAAAAGCTTTGAAATAAGCGGCAAAACAAGAGATATAGCCCAAAATCTGGAACGGAAGATAAGCGTTACATTTCTTTCCGACAGAGATACCTATGTCAATATCGACCCATACTGCAAGCAGACCGCTATACTTGCCGAAGCAATGGCAAAATGCTCCGACGGCATGCTTGACGTAAATTATGTGGATATCGTGCGCAATCCTTCCTTTACCGATGAATATGACGGCGAAAATCTGAACACTACCGACATCATAGTTGCAAGCGGTGACAACAGAAGGATACTCAAGGTCTCCGATATGTTCACCTTTGAAAACTATACCGGAAATTACAGCTACATAACCTCATCAAAGTCCGAGCAGGAGATCGACAATGCGGTGCTTGCCGTGACCACCGAAGAACTGATCCATACCGCTGTTATCGTTGACAATGCAAGCGAGGACAGGAGCTACTTTGAATCCACTCTGAAGGCTAACGGCTATTCCGTAACAGAGATAAACATTGCAAGTCAGGATATCCCCGAAAACACTCAGTTCCTTGTTATCTACACACCGTCCAAGGATATCAGCACCGCCTCTCTCAACAAAATAACCTCCTTTCTGGGCAACGGCGGCAAATTCGGAAAAAGCCTGCTCTTCATCGCCTCCCCCACTCAGACCGGAGTTTTGAAAAACTACGGCGGTCTGCTGTATGAATACGGCATGAGCCTTGGCGAAGGATTCGCCTTTGAAGCGGACAGCAATAGGATAAACAGCAGCAGCGACAACTACTTTGACGGCGTTCTGTGCAGCTATGCAAACGAGCTTTACACCAATAACATCGCCGACATCAACAGACCTGTCATAGCCGGATATTCCAAGCCCGTGAATATCGAGGACGGCAACATCGCCGTTCCTCTGCTGAAATACTCGGAATATTCAGGAGTATGCCCCTTTGACGCAGACGAAAGCTGGTCATATCTGGACGCTATGGTCGGCAATATACCTGTGCTTGCTCAGGGTACCATCGGCAGTGACGGAAACTATTCGTCTGTAATAGTGTCCGGCTCCGACAAGATATTCACACGCGCATACTATGGTTCGGATTACAGCAACAAGCCCTATCTCTCCACAATGTTAGCAGCCGTAAACGGACGCACACCTGAGCTTGTAAGCATTCCCGAAAAGGTCATAACAGCCTATGACATAAACATAGACCGTCAGACTGCCGTTAATCTGGGCTTTTTGGTGTACGCTGTCATTCCTGTTATTATCCTCGGCGCAGGCTTCACAATGTTCCTTATCAGAAGGAACCGCTAACGGAGGCTGCGTATGAAAAAGAACAAAAAGATCATTATTATAGTGCTTGGCATTATCGCTCTGCTTTCAGCGGCTCTGGCTGTCGTCCTTGCGCTGCCCTCCAACAAGCAGATAACCAGCAGCGACAACGAAACACTGACGATCTACGACAAGGAAGGTCTTATGCCTGAGGCTATCTCCGTAAAAAACGACAGCGGAGAATACGAGCTTCTCGGATACTTCTTCAATCAGCCCTCCTCCGTTTCTGAAAGCAGCGACGAGGAAAGCTCCCATTCAATGAGCGACGGCACGGATATCGTATACACCATGCAGGATCACCCCGAATATAAGTTAGATAAAGAGATCACCGATCAGCTTGTAAACACATGTCAGAAGCTGTATGCCAAAGAGATAATAGACAAAAGCGGCAAAAAATACAAAGAGTACGGTCTTGACGAGCCGAAAGGAAGCTATTCCGTAAGATACAGTGACGCTACCGAATTAAAAATAGAAATAGGCAGCTTTGCGCCCGGCAACAAGGGTATTTATGTAAAGGTCGACGGTGACGAAAACGTCTATCTTGTGGACAGCTACGATCTGAGCGCTTTCTTTATTGAAAAGCTGCAGCTTTTTGACAAGCACATGACCGGCTCTATTGATGAGGTCCTTGGCTTTACCATCAGCGGAGAGGGCTATGAAGAGGAGATCAGCGTCACCGAGAATATTTACCACTGCTATCAGGCTATGTATATCATTGAGAAGCCTTCAAGGGTCGCCTGTGACGACGATGCTTCAAAGGCCGTTTACAGCGGCGTGCAGTCTTTAAAGGGTGAAAGCGTTGCCGCTATTGACGTTACTCCCGATGATCTTGCAAAATACGGACTTGACAAACCTTATCAGAAGGTCAGTGTCAGGGGCAAGGGCGGACAGTCCATAAACGTACTCACTTCGGAAGCCGATAATGACGGCATCATCTACACCATGACCGAAGGCTCAAGCATGATCTGCACCATAAAGAAGAGCGAAAATTCATGGCATGGCATCACACGATTCGATCTGCTGCAGGATTCTGTTATCTCTGTTCTGCCTGCCGAGGTACAGCAGCTCAGCACCGTCATCGGCAGCGACAAAAATACCTGTATTATCGAGCGTGAGCAGTTCATGGCAGGCGATAATGAAAATGAGACCATAACCGTAAAATGCGGCGACAAGATTATCCCGTACACCAATATCACCATATTCTTAAACGATCTTACGCAGCTCAGCCGCACGCTCGAACTTCCGGACGATATTTCCGGCTTCAAGGACAAGCTTCTGGAGATCGACCTCAAGTATTACAATTATCCTGAACTGAACGACAACATCAAGCTCATGCGCAACAGCGCCGGAAAGACTCTCATCATTTTGAACGGCACTGCGGAATGCTGTGTAAACAGCGAAAAAGCCGACAAGATCATTGAACAGGCGAAGAGCATTTACACCTCGCCCAAAATGAGCTCGGCATTCTAAAGGCTGCTCAGACGAATTTGAGCTTTATGCAGCAAAAAGTACCGGATCAGATATACATATCTGAAACCGGTACTTTTATTTTTTATTATCATGCGCAGGGCTTAGACGTTATCTTAAAGCTTCCATAAATATATCCCGCTCCATAAAGCTGCGGATGTCTTCGTTCGGAATGTTTACTCCAAGCAGCAGCTTAGTGTATGCGGCTTCGTCCGAAATGTGCAAAAGCGGAACCGCTCCGTTCCTGATAAGCGCGCATGACGTTTCGTACAGCGCCTGATTTTCCGGATATGACGCAAGAAACAGTTCTATCCCCCGGCTCCTGCACTGCGAAAGAAGCTTCAGCACACTTCCCCGCCCGTCTGCGCTTGCCGAAGAGGAATGATATGTTATGTGCAGCACCGCCTTTACCCTCTCACCAATTCTTATTTCAGAGACGTCCATGCCGGGATAGGGTCTTATCATCAGCACATCATTATCCAGGGAAAACGGAAGAGTAATATCCGGCGGACAAATATTTCCTGCGATCACACCGGGATCAATTATGCCGGTAAATTCAAGCTCGCCGTCACGGACATGAGCAAAGGGTGCGCCGTCAAACGAACCAAAACAGCCCCTTACCCTGTCAGCCTCCAGCACCCTTGTGGCAAGATAAACCGCGCATTCGCTTTCTCCGGGATTGCGGTAAACTGTAAAAACTCCGCTTTTCATGCGCTTTATAACGGCAACAGAGCCTCGGATGTCATCAACGGCATTGCTTTCCGGCAAATCGGGAACAAGATCGGCTGCCGTAAGCACAACAGGTATCCCCAGTCCGCAAAGACAAAAGCCCATCATTGCAGAGCTGTAGGAAAGCGTGTCGCTGCCGTGTGTGATGATAATGCCGCCGTATTCACGCAGATCGGAAGACAAAATATAATTCACAAGCTTTTCCCAGTGGCTCTTGTCAAGGTTTTCGCTGAGAATATTCATAAGTTCGACAGTATGCAGTTCAGCACCGTCATCATATCTTTCACGGTAAAGCTCCACAGCGCGGCACGAGTCCTTTTTTACGGAAATAACGCCGTTGTTCAGACAACTCCCTATGGTGCCGCCTGTCATAATAACAAGTATCTTCTTCATAATATTTCGCCCGTTTGCCTCAGAGCTTTTCCGCCACTTCGCCCTGCTTCTTGTAAATGCTGTCGGGCGGAACAACGCCTCTTACCATAGAGAGCGGATAAACGTTAGTCCTTCTGCAAACGACCGAACCGGGATTCAGTACGGAATTGCAGCCTACCTCTACATTATCGCCGACAATGGCTCCGAACTTTTTAAGACCGGTATCAAGCTTTTCGCCGTCTGCGAACACTGTCACCAGACTTTTGTCGGACTTGAGGTTTGAAGTGATGGCTCCGGCTCCAAGATGAGCCTTGTAGCCCAGGATCGAGTCACCGATATAGTTGTAGTGCGGCGCCTGAGCATTGTCAAAAATAATGCAGTTTTTAAGCTCGGTGGAGTTGCCCACAACGGAACCTCTGCCCACGATGGCACTGCCTCTTATAAATGCGCAGTGGCGCACCTCGGCGTCCGGACAGATAATGAGAGGTCCGTGAAGATACGCTGTTTTGGCGATCTTTGCGCTTTTTGCGACCCAGATATCCTCGCTGAGCTGCTCGTATTCGTCAGCGGGAAGCGTGGGGCCAAGCGCCCGGATAAAGCCGCTTATCTTCGGCAGAGCCTCCCAAGGATAAGTAATGCCTTCAAAAATACCGGCTGCAACGGTCTTTGTAAGATCAAGCAGCGCTTCTGTCCTCAGATCAATATTCATAAATGTTTCCTCTCTTTCCTTAAGATGTGTGTTTATTAATAATTTATGCTTCCTTTGGTCATCCCTCGCCGGTAGGCTCAATGGCTGTTATTACAAAGCCGCCGTCGCCCTTTTTCAGGGTAAAGCTTTCGTATTTTTCAACCGTTCCGGGTATTTCACGGCTGCCGTCAGGGTTCGTATAGGCGCCCGTGAAGATAAGTTCATAGCGCACCTTTACATAATAACTGCCGCTGTTTTCGGAAATCATATCAGTTTCGATGCTTTCAAGCCTTGCCTCTCCCAGTCCGATAATATAATCCTCAAATGCAGTCTGGTCAACGCATACAGGAAGGTTTGTATCCGCATAGAGCGGCAGTTCGTTGAAACTGTGGTTTGTCAGGGCGTTAAGATAACCGTTTACGGCAGCTTCGATGCTCTCGATAACCGATGTGTCATCTACAATGCTATATTCGACAGGCTCATAGCTTATTTCGGGAACACCGCCGTTATTTTTGCCGCAGCCGCAAAGCATGACCATAAGCAGTGCGGTCATAGCCATGAATAATCGTTTCATAGCATTTTCCTCAGTCTCAGGCAGGCTATAAGCAGTTCGGCGCTGCCCTCAACTCCCAAAAGCGACCTGTTTATGCACAGATGATAATTTTCGGGATCTCCCCACTTGCCTGCTGCGTAGTGGTTGTAATAGTTTGCCCTTGACTTGTCGTTCTTTTTCATCATAGCTTTTGCTTTTTCGGCGTCAACGCCATGCTTCCACATAATATGCTCTATTCTGGCTTCCTTATCCGCATAGACAAATACCTTCAGCAGATCGCTCCTGTCAGCAAGAACATGGTCGGCGCAGCGTCCCACAATAACGCAAGGTTTTTCTGCGGCGCGGCGGATAATATTATATTCCAGCAGATACAGCTTATCAGTCAGCGGCGTTTCGGGAGATTTGCCGTATTCGCTGTTCAATGTAGCAGAGGCTCCCAGCGACAAGGAATACAGCAGGCTGTTTGAAGCCTTCTCGTCATACTTTTCCAGCACCTCGCTGCTGAATCCGCCTTCCTTTGCGGCTATTTCGAGAAGCTCCTTATCGTAGTAATCTATGCCGAGCTTTTTAGCAAGCGCCCTGCCTATATCATGTCCCTGACTGCCGAACTGTCTGCCGATAGTAATGACCATAATATTCACCTCTTCAGATACAATGTTTGTATACTAATTATATCACGTTGATTTCAAAAAAGGAATAGTCTATTTCAGTGCAAACATTATTTTCGGCGGCAAGGGGTGAATCAAAAAACTGTCCGGTGGACTGTTTTTTGAGAGGGGACGCCCTGCGCAAGAGGGCGTCCCCTTGCGGCAGATCATGAAAAGATCACCCTCACCGCCGCAAGGCGGTGAAAGAAAGCCTCAGGCTGATGACATTGCCCTTTCCTAAAACCGCTGAATGTCAAATTTCTTCAATTTAACATAATAAAATAAATCATTTGACATTTACAAATGTGTGATGTAATATATTATAGTCAGATATTTCATGAAAGGAGAAAAAATATAATGGATATCAAAGCAAAGATCGGTGAGCTGGCTGCAAAGATCAGCGGCGACGAGTCAATGAAGGAAAAGTTTGAGAAGGATCCCGCAGGAACCGTTAAGGCGCTTGCAGGCAATATTCCTCCAGAGCAGATACAGCCCATAGTTGACGGCATCAAGACCAAAATCAGCCTTGATAAGCTGGGCGGCATCGGCTCAGGCATTGGCGGACTCTTCGGCAAAAAGTGATATGAAAGCATAGCATAGCACAGCACCGCATTTCAGCGTGAGGACAAGACCTCACGCTGTTTTTTTCGCCATAAATCAGTTTTTCAGAAAAGGGTCTACACCGGTACAGCATACAGCGCGAAATTGATCGAAAATTGATTTTCCCGCTCACACTGCGATTTTACTTGACAATATATATAATAAATAGTATTATTATCATAAGATATTATATACTTTTTCATAAACCGTCTTACTATTGCGTCAAAAATAACACCCGACGGACAGGGCGGCTGACTGCGCTCTATCCTGACGACAGGAGGTAAAAATGAACAACGAAGCAAGAGAAGCTCAACAGTTCCATTGCCCGAACTGCTATGCGGATCTGAAATACTCTGCCTCACAGCATATGTTCACATGCGAATACTGCCGCAGTTCTTTCAACGAGCCGGAGGTGCTGGAATTCCAGCGCCGGTATATGGATCAGGAACAGAATTACGATCCGTATAAGGATCAGATGCCGCCGGAAATGAACGTCAGCGAGGAGGAACGGCGTCAGCGTGAACAGTTCAACGAGGAATCGCAGCTTTATTCATGCCCGAGCTGCGGCGCTGAGATCATCGCAGACCACAATACGGCTGCGGCTTTCTGCTATTACTGCCATAACCCGGTCATCCTCAAGGGACGTGTAGACGGTATGTATAAGCCCTCTATGGTGCTTCCCTTCGATTTCGACAAGGATAAGGCAGTGGAGCACTATAAAGCATGGGCAAAGAAAAAATGGTTCATTCCGAAGGACCTCCTTTCCGCAGTACAGATCGAAAAGCTTACAGGTCTGTATGTTCCTTTCTGGGTCGCCAGAAGCTCGACTACATCAATGATGAACGCTATCGGTGAGAATGTCCGTTCATGGACGTCGGGCAACTATCGCTATACCGAAACTACACGATACAGAGTAGAACGTGAGGCTAACGTAAAATATGAAGGTATCCCCGCAGACGGCTCTCAGAAAATAGAAGATCTGCTGATGGAATCCATAGAGCCGTTCGACTACACCAAGGCAAGACCTTTCAATATGGCATATCTCAGCGGATTCTACGCCGACAAATACGACGTAGACAAAGAAAGCGTATTGCCGAGGATACAGCAGAGAATGTACAGCAACAACGCTCAGATACTCGATTCCACCACGCATTACACACGTCTTACCTCACGAAAGCAGTACGACAGAACAGACAGTCTCAGTTGGGACTATATGCTTCTGCCTGTATGGTTCATGACGTTCAACTATAAGGGAAAGCTGTGGGAATATGCCGTAAACGGTCAGAGCGGCAAGGTCGCAGGCGAGCTGCCTATATCAAAGGGCAAGCTCACAATGTTCTGCACAATATTAGCGATCCTCATAGCGATAGCAATTGTTATCGGAGGGTATTTTCTGACATGAAAACAAAGATCATAGAAAAAGCCTCCGCGCTGCTTCTTACCCTCATCATTGCGCTTTCGTTCACTCTCGCTGCTTTTGCCGACAGTATATTCATTCCGAATGCCGGCACAGGCGTCGAACACGTTTACATCTTCGATGAAACAAAGCAGATGACTGCGGAGGACAAAAAACTGCTTGCGCAAAAAATGACCGAGGTCTATAACCTTACCAACTGTGATATCGGCTTCTTCCTCGCTGCCGAAAACAGACATGCTCCCGACATAGTTGATATTGCAAAAAATGCTGCCGATGATATATATTATTCGTTTAACACAAGCGGCGCTTTTATAATTTATCTTGACTGTACGGGACGGGAAAACGCCTTTTGCTATATGCACGCCTCAGGCAATGCTCACAAGCTTGTTCCAAACGGCGATAACAGCGACTACGATGCCGCTCAGGAAATAATGTACCGTTCAAAGCATACCTTTCAGCCCGATGAGAACAAAAGCGCATCAGAAAATTTGCGTGACCGAGCTGTCTTTGTGTGCGATTCCATTATGCTTTATATAGACAGCTTCGCCGATTTTGTAAGCGCGGACATGGAGGAATGGAGCTCAGCTTCCACCTCAAGTTCCGGCAGCAGCTCCAATCCGGACTCATATATATTAGAAAGCAGCACCTTCCGCAGCAATTACAGCTCAAATAGCACCGGCAGCGATATGAATACATACACTACGGATCGTGTCACCTTCACAGATGAAAGCAATTTGTTCAGCCAGGCACAGGCTCTGGAGGTTCTGAATATGTTCGACCGCACCGCCGGTGAGATAGAATTCAATCTCGTGCTTTTTGCGGCAGGCAAATCAAGAAGTGATTCTTCGGTAGAAAGCCGGACGAGATCCCTGGCTTCTACGGTGTTCCCTAACTCGTCATATACCGGCACCGTATGCCTGTACATCGACCTTGACGGCTACACAAACGCCTATGACTATATGTTCTGCTACAATGACGCTTTTCTCTATTATACCAACGGCGATGACTTTACCGAGGACAGGATCAAGAAGATCCTTCATGCCATGCAGGCGCATTTTCCTGCCGGCGGTCAGGAGATAGTCATATCGGATATCATATCCGGTCTTGAAGAATACTGCAAACAGCTTGTGAAATACAAAGCAAAAGGACTTGTAGAGGGCACTTACTACACCGACCCGAAAACAAGAGAATATGTGTACGCTTCAGGCGGCAAAATACTACACAGCAATATGAAACCGTATATTTACTGGTGGATAGCTCTGCTCATTGGTCTGGCGGTAGGAGCTATTGTGGCAGCTGTCACATCTATCAGCGTCAAACGCCGCTACAAGTTCAAAAGCTCTACCTCCGCATCTGTCTATACCTCGAAGGAGAAAATATTCATGCGCCACTCGCAGGACGTCTTTATCGGCAGCCATGTGAGCAAGGTGCGCCTGCAGTCAAGCAGCGGCGGTCACGGCGGTCACGGCGGCGGGCACCATGTCGGCGGCGGAGGCGGTGGAAGCCACAGATGATCTCGCCGGCAGCACCGGAACTTTCACTATTTTCAGTATAAAAATTCACACGATCTGCGGAGATCCAGCGTTCACAACAGACACGGCAGCCCTTTTGAGCGGCTTGCCGTGTCTTATTTTATTAAAAAATCAAGTCCGGATCAAGCGCGATACAAAACAAATCATCGCCGGATACTATATGACGATCCGGTAAGTATACCCGTAAAATCCGCTGTTTATGGGCATTTGTGGACGCTTGCGCAATTTTTTGCAGGCGCCTGACGGTTTGCATCGCAAATGAACATGATTTCATAAAGCCGTATCAGCGCAGAAATAGTTTGAAATATGAACTTTATACATTTAAAATGCAAGAGTGAAATTTTAATGAAAATAAGCATATTATAATGGGTAATTGTTTACCCTTAACTATTATCATTAATAAATTATACACATTTTTTGATTATTATAAACAAAATAAACTTAAATTAACTGGGGATTTTTTTTATAAAAATCAAACAAAAATCTTGATAGATTGGTTTTTTAATGGTATAATGATTTTATTAAGAAATGCGCGTATATTAATACGGGGGTGTCACGATGGCTAAAGGAAAGAACAGCCTGAAAATTTTGTACATACTGGATATACTAAAGGAAAATTCCAAGCTTCACGGCAAATATGAACCCGGAAGGTTCATCAATGCAAACAAGATCATCGACAAGCTCAGACAGATCAGCGTTAAGGACGGCGACAGCGAGGAGCTGACAGCCGACAGAAAGTCGGTATATACATACATCAGAAATCTTATGTACTACGGCTATGAAATAGAGACCGACAAAAGAGGATACTATCTCATAGGCAAAAAAGCCGATAATGATAGTGAATACGGCGATACAAGCGACGGCAACAGCAAATTTCAGCTTGCCGAGCTGAGGCTTATCGCAGACGCTCTCAATTCTTCAAGATTTATTCCGACAGCCAAGGCCGACAGCATTATAAAAAAGCTGGTCGAGACCAAGGACTGTGAAGGCGAGGATCTCGGCAACCTTAACGATCTGCGCAACAGACAGGTGTTTCAGGGCAATCCCTTCCGCAGTGAGAACAATTCGGTCATCTATAACATAGACAACATACACAGAGCCATAAATTCAGACAGAAAGATCTCATTCAAGTATATGCACACTGTTGTAAACGAAGGCGACAGCGGAAACTGTCTTGCTGATATTTCCAGAAAGAATGATGAAGGTCTTGACAAGCTTTATGTTCTTGACCCGATCGCTTTGGTGTGGAAAAACGAGTATTATTATGTACTGTGCTACGATAAAGAGCAGAACAAGCCCAAAACCTTCCGTGTGGACAGAATGAAGGATGTTTTTGAGCTTGAAGGAGAAAAAAGGGATTGTCAGGAGCATTACAGTGATCTTGATATTGCGGATTACAGCAATACGGCATTTTCGATGTTCGGCGGCGAGAACAAGCAGGTCACTCTGCGTGTGAAAAAGGATCTTGCCTCAGTCATTGCGGATCGTTTTGGTTTTGACACAGAGATACTTCCCGATGAAAACAGTGATTTCTTCCGCTGCAGCGTCAGCGTACAGATAAGCGACCAGTTTTATTCATGGCTCAGCGGCTTCAAAAGCGACATCACTATCACAGCTCCCCAGGATATACGGGAAAACTACGTTGCATATCTGAAGCAGCTTGTAAGCTTCTATGAAAGCACGAATTAAATAAAAAAATAAGAACGGCTGTCACAGCGAATACGCCTTGTGACAGCCGCTTTTTTTGCGTCCGATTGAGTTATCCGGGGAAAACTCAGCGTCATAAGCTCCAGTTTTTCTTTAACAAACTTGCGGCGGTGAGCGCAGCTTTTTCGGGTTTTGCGGCAAGCTTTTGTGTTTTTGTTTGATATTTCGGGTGCGCAGACTCTGCGCGCGCATATTATGTAATGATAACAGGTCCGTACTCGTTGTCCGGATATTCGTTAGCGGTTATCCTGCCGCTTTGCTCATCTATCTCTATAATGCCGTACTGCCCGCCAAAGCCTATGGAACCGGGATTCATTATAAGCATGCGGCTGTCGGCTGTGGTGAGCTGACGATGCGTGTGCCCGAACAAAAGTATATCCGCCTTTTCCTTGTGTCCAAGGGCGATAATGTGACTCAGCCCCTCTTTGACATACTGCCCGTGGCCATGAGAAACAAGCATCTTCTTTCCGGCAATCGTATATGTGAGCAGCATGGGGTTCTGACAGTTCCAGTCACAGTTTCCCCTTACCGCAAGATAGGTCTTTTTCGGTAAGGTGCGCTGCAGATCCTCAAAATCACGATGACCGTCGCCGCAGAAAACTATAAGCTCGGCATCCTTGTGCTTGCGCACAGCGAGCATCATCGGTCTTTCGTTGCCGTGTGAATCAGAAAAAACCAGTATCTTCATAATTGCCTCCTTACTTACATATTCATGTAGAGGTGGTGAGTGTATGGATAAAAACAGTGTAGACAAGCTTTTTGAAGGTCTTTCCGGAGAGGATCGCAAAAAGGTGGAGAGCATCCTTGCGGACAGGCGCAAAACCGAGGAGATAATGAAAACTCCCCAGGCTCAGGCTCTGCTCAAGAAGCTTATGGGAGAAAAGTAGTTCATGGAGGATATCTCCAGAAAAATAGGCGAGCTGCTCAGCGATCCTTCGGCAATGGAGCAGATAAAGGAGCTTGCAGGCATGTTTTCGCGCTCACAGGGCAGTCCTGAGACTGCGCCGCAGGTGCAGAGCATGCCCAGGCCCGCGCCGGCGCCGGAGCCTTCTGCCGACCCCGATATGCTGGGTATGATGATGAAGCTGGCGCCGCTGCTTGGATCTGTCAACCGTGAGGACGACAGCACAAGGCTGCTCCACGCCCTGAGACCCTTTCTCCACGAGGAGCGCTCAAGACGTCTGGACAGCGCCATAAGACTTTTAGGAATAATGAGGCTCCTTCCCGTACTAAAGGGAATGGGCTTCGAGCTTTTCTGAGAAGGCGGTGATAATTTGACCGAGAACGAGATGCGAAGAATGCAGGAGGAGGCTCTCAGACGAACACAGGAAATGCAGCGCAGAGCAGACGCCATACGCATTGCATCCGGCAGCGCGCCGCAGACAAGCCGTACAAATGCCGGAACTTCCCGGGCTCAGCCGGAACCTGAACCGCCGCCGGAGGTGCGTCCTTTGCCGGAGCCGGAGCAGCGCAGTCCGGAAAATATCAGCATCAGCGAAAATGCGCCTTCGGAAAAAGAACACCGTGACCATAAAAGCGAACCGCCTGCAGGGGAAGCGCTTTCGGGGCGTCCGTCAGGCGGCATTTTTGATGTGCTTTTCAGGGATAAGGAAAAGACCCTTATACTTGGTCTGATACTTCTCCTGATGGACGAAAAGACAGACAATGCGCTGCTTATGGCGCTGATGTATCTGCTTATCTGATCTGACCGTCGCCTTCGATAACGAACTTCATGGAGGTCAGCTCGTTGAGTCCCATAGGACCTCTTGCGTGAAGCTTCTGAGTGGAAATGCCGATCTCTGCGCCGAGACCGAACATACCGCCGTCGGTGAAGCGCGTGGAAACATTGACGTAGACCGCAGCGGAATCAACGGTCGATGTAAAGAGCTTTGCGTTTTTATAATTCTGAGTAACGATGCATTCGCTGTGTCCGGTGGAATACTTAGCAATGTGATCCATAGCCTCGTCAATGGAGGAAACCACCTTGACCGCAAGCTTGTAGTCGAGATACTCTGTTTCCCAGTCGCTTTCATCGGCAGGAACAACGCAGTCCCCTAAAATAGCGGCGGTTTTTTCGCAGCCGTGAAGCTCAACGTTTTTCTCGTCCAGACGAGCCTTTATCACCGGCAGAGCCTTTTCAGCGATATTCTCATGCACGAGGATAGTTTCGATAGCGTTGCAGACAGAAGGACGGGATGTCTTTGCATTGTAAATGATATCCGCCGCCATATTTATGTCGGCGCTCTCGTCAACGAACACATGACAGTTGCCTGCGCCCGTTTCGATAACGGGCACCTTTGCATTTTCCACAACGGCGCGGATAAGTCCCTTGCCGCCTCTGGGAATGAGTACGTCAAGATACTCGGTAAGCTCCATAAGCTCAACTGAGGACTGTCTTGTAGTGTCCTCGATAAGCTGCACACAGTTCCTGTCAAGACCGGCGCTTTCTATGGCGTCCTGCATTATGGCGGTAAGACACTTATTGGAATTGATCGCTTCCTTGCCGCCTCTGAGGATAACTGCGTTGCCGCTTTTAAGGCAAAGAACAGCCGCATCGACCGTAACATTCGGACGAGCCTCAAATATAATACCTATAACGCCCAGCGGAACACGGACCTTTGTGATCTCCATTCCGTTGGGTCTTGTGCTGCCCGAAATTACCGTACCTATCGGATCGGGCAGAGCCGCGACCTCCAGCACACCCTCGGAAACGCCTTTTATGCGTCCTTCATCAAGCTTGAGTCTGTCAAGCAGCGAAGCGCTCAGACCGTTTGCCCTGCCGTTTTCAAGGTCTGTATTATTTGCCTCGATGATTCTTTCCTTGTTTGCCATAAGAGCATCGGCAATAGCTTTAAGAGCAGTATTTTTCTGTTCTCCGGCAGTTGCTAACTGTCTTGAAGCGATTTTTGCCTTTTTGCCCATTTCGTCAATTATTCTCATTTGATTTATCCTCCTTTATCATTTATGTCCGGACATATCAGTCTGTCCGCTCATATTTGTTTGAGCCGCTTATCCGCAGAAAGCATTTTACATTCTGCCGTCCTGAGCCACGAACATAGTGCCCATCTGCTCACCGTTTATCAATCTGTAAAGGCTTGCGGGGTCTCTGCCCGACATAACGCAGCAGTTTATGCCTGCCTGAGTTGCCGCTGCTGCTGCGGTTATCTTCGTAGCCATGCCGCCGGTGCCCCTGTTGGAGCCTGAGCCGCCCGCCATAGTGCGGATATTTTCGTCAATATGCGTAACAACAGGTATCTTCACCGCATCGGGATTTTTTCTCGGGTCGGAATCGTAAAGACCGTCAATATCTGTGAGTATCACCAGTAGGTCAGCTCCAACAAGATCGGCAACGATAGCCGAAAGATTATCATTATCTCCGAAGTTGGCGCCGACAAGCTCATCAATAGCCACCGTATCATTCTCGTTTACTATGGGTATGATGTCCATTTCCAGCAGGGTCTGAAAGGTGTTCATTACGTTCTGACGTGAGTGGTCGTTTACCACAACATTTTTAGTCAGCAGCACCTGAGCAACGGAATTGTTATACTCCCCGAAGAATTTATCATAAAGGAACATAAGCTCGCACTGTCCCACAGCCGCAAGAGCCTGTTTATATCGTGTTTCGCTTGGTCTTTCTTTAAGCTTCAGCTTGCCCATGCCCACGCCGATGGCGCCTGAGCTTACAAGGATTATCTGTTTGCCGCTGTTGTGCAGGTCACTGAGCACCTTGCAGAGCATTTCGAGCCTTTTGAGATTCACCTTACCGTTATCATAGGTCAGCGTAGATGTGCCGACCTTGACGACTATTCTTCTTGACTTGAATGTATCCATTTTTCTTTCCTCTGATCTTTTATAGAATAGTTGGGAATTACATTGTTCAGACCTAAAGTATAGCATATTTCCCGCCTTGGGTCAATACACTTCTCGAAAACCCTGCGGAAATCAATTTTGCGCGGCAAGTCATACTGGGGGAAACCCTTTGTTAGAAACAAAGGGTTCTCCCCCAGAC